>JALWKR010000238.1 GCA_027081375.1 Persephonella sp. | reverse complement strand
ACAGGAAAACAGGTAAAAGTATATCTGGCAAAAGAAGAACAGCTTAAAGAACTCTCACTGCTTTTTGATATAGAAGATGTTTTAGCAGAAAAAGATAATCTGTTAGATATAGATGAAGAGATAGATAAATTAAAAGAAATCGCTTCAGAAGCACCAGTAATAAAACTTGTAAACAATCTTCTTTCAAAAGCTGTTGAAGAAAATGCTTCTGATATTCATTTTGAAGCTTTAAAAAATATAATGAAAGTTAGGTTTAGAATAGATGGTGTTCTACATACTGTAGAAACTATTCCTCAAGATATGAAACTTGCTGTTATTACCAGACTTAAGCTTATCTCAGGAATGAACATAGCAGAAAACAGACTTCCCCAAGATGGTAGGATTTCTATAAAAGTAGCAGGAAAAGAGATAGATATAAGGGCTTCTTCTGTTCCTACCCAGTTTGGAGAAAGCTTTGTTTTAAGACTTTTAGGAAAAGAAGATATAGATTACTCCCTAGAAAGTTTAGGTTTTTATCAGGATCATATAGACTTAATTAGAAAAATTGTTAGAAAACCTAACGGTATATTTTTAACAACAGGACCAACAGGTTCAGGTAAAACAACTACACTATACTCTATTCTTTCTGAGCTTAATTCAGATGATGTAAAGATAATAACTGTTGAAGACCCTGTTGAGTACGAGTTTAAAGGAATTAGCCAGATAAACGTTAAACCAGATATTGGATATACTTTTGCAAATGCTTTAAGAAGTATTCTACGTCAAGACCCTGACATTATTATGGTAGGGGAAATAAGGGATTTAGAAACTGCTGAGATTGCCATACAGGCTTCTTTAACAGGTCACCTTGTTTTATCAACTCTTCACACAAACAGTGCCCTTGCCTCAATATCTAGACTGTTAGATATGGGAGTAGAATTTTTCCTTTTAAAAGCATCAATAATAGGGCTTATGGCACAAAGGCTAGTGAGAACATTATGTCCTTACTGTAGTCACGAGATTGTTTTACCTGAAGAGTTTAAAAAGGCTTACAACGTAGAAGAGCTTCTTGAAAAGTATCCTTTTGTTAAATACTCTCCTAAAAAAGCTGAAGGCTGTAAGCACTGTAACTATACAGGATACAAAGGAAGAACTGTAATAGCTGAGATAGTTCCTTTTGATGAAGAAGTTATCAAACGATTTGATAAAGAGAAAAACTTTAACAAAATAGAAGAACTTGGTTATCGTTCTATGTTTACTGATGGGTTACTAAAGTTTTTAGAAGGAAGAACATCAATAGATGAAGTTATAAGGGTTGCATCATGAGTTTGTTTATATACGAAGGTGTAACAAAATCAGGGGAAAAGGTAACAGGAAAATTTATAGGTTCGTATCAGGAATTAGTTAATGAGTTAAAAAGAGAAGGTATTCTACTTACTAAAATAAAAGAGGAAACTAAAAAACAAAAGAAAGGCAAATTTACTACTGAAGATTTTGCAAACACAATAGAAGAACTTGATTATCTTGTTACCTCAGGGGTTCAGTTAGATAAGGCTATATCTATAATGATAAAAAACTCCTCAAAACAGTCTGTTGGGGAATTTTGGGAAACTGTTTTAAAAAAGCTAAAAGAAGGAAAAACTCTATCTGTAGCATTAAAAGAGACAGGTATAGAAAAAAAGTTTAATATACCTGAGTTTTATATAAATATCATATCTGTTGGAGAAGAGATAGGAGATCTACATTCAGCTTTTAAAGATATTTTAGAAGATCTAAACTTCAGGGAAAATCTAAAAAAAGAGATAAAATCAGCAACAGCTTATCCTGCTTTCTTACTTATAGTATCTATCTTAACTGTATTTTTTGTTTCTGGATTTATACTTCCTAAATTTTCTGATATCTTTACAGAAAAGGAATTAGAAAAACTTCCAGCAATTTCAAAGATAACCCTAGATTTTGGAAAGTTTGTTAATGAGCATATAGATATAATCTTTATAGGATTATTTATTACCTTTGGACTGCTTATTTATATGTTTTCCTCTGGCTTTTTTAGTAAAAATCTATCAAAAATAATCTACTCAATACCTTTAGTAAAAAACATAGCTTTGAAGGTGGAACTTTCAAACATTTTCTCCTCTCTTGGAACAATGCTTGAAGGGGGAGTTGAAATCAGCAGGGCTCTTAAACTTTCTTCAAAAATAGCAAGAAATAGGACTCTTCAAAATATAATGAATGAAACAGTTAATGAGATAAAAAAGGGAAAAAGAATAAGCAATGTTTGGGCAAGGTACGACATAATACCTGACAATGTTATATCAATAGTAGCTGTTGCAGAGCAAAGTGCAAAACTTGGAGAGGTTTTTAAAAACCTAGGAAAAAGATATATGGAATCATTTAAAAATGATGTTTCAAGGATACTAACATATCTAGAACCTGCTATTATTGTAATTTTAGGATTATTTGTTGCGTTTATTGTTGTAGCAATAATGCTAGCTGTTGTTAGCGTGAGTGATATATATGGATAAAAAAGGTTTTACATTAATAGAAATACTTATTGTTATCACGATAATAGCAATTACTATTTCTATTGTATTTCCTGCATTTTTTAAAATACAGGAAAAATTTGAAAACTATATAAAAAAAGCAGAACAAAAAAATTTACAGAAAAAAAAGCAGTTTATCTCTTTTATAAAAGATGAAGATGAATAATAAAGGATTTACCCTTATAGAAGTTCTTCTCTCTCTTATAATTCTTGTTGTTGCAATAGTATCTATAAATGCAGCATTTAAACAGTTTGTTATGTATAAGAGCAAAATGGACAAATATAAAAATATATACATGACTACTTTATCAATAAAAGATATGATACTGTCAAAAAAACTATCAGAAAATACAGCAGGTTCAGGAGAGTTAAACGGAATAAAATATAGCTACAAAGTATCTCTTTTAGCTAAAGGTTTTAACGTTGAATCTGATACTGAATCTTCTTCAATAGGAAAAGGTAATTACGAGATATTTTTGTATAAAATAGATTTGAAAGTAGGCAGTAGAAACTATGTTCTATATAAAACCCAGTTTAAAAAGGTAAACGACTTTGAAATCAATATCCCAGCTAAAAGAAAATAAAGGATTTACTTTAGTAGAACTTTTAGTTGCTATTGCTATATTTTCTATAGCAATAACCCTTGTGACATACGCTTTTAGGCAGTCTATAAATATTGTTAAGTATATAAACTTTCCCTATGCAGAGGATCTTCAAAAGTTATCAAGAGTAAGAGATTCCATAAGAAGTACATTTTTTTATTTAACTCAAAATGATACAACTGAAAATCCTTCTAAAATATTTCAATTTTTCTTTTATGGAAATAAAAATAAAATCTCTTTTGTTACAGCTAAGCCTATTCTCATAAAAAATAGGGAAATTGTTTTAGTGATTTTAGAAAAAGAAAAAGATAAACTTGTATGGAAAGAGTACCCTGTCTATGATAAAGATACAGACTACAAAACATTAAAATCTAAAAAAAAGCCTAAGAAACTTATCATCTTAGATAACTTAAAAACTGTGACGTTTTCCTTTTTGAAAGACAATACTGAAAAACCTCATATAGAAAAAACATTTCCAGATGCAGTTAAAATTGTTTTTCAAAAGAAAGATAAAAAAGAAAAGTACACTTACTACTTTAGAATAGTATCCAATGCTTATCCTAAAAAGGAAATAGGAGATTCTATATATGAAGAGTTCTAATAAAGGCTCTGTCTTAATTATATCCCTTATAATCATGTCTATAGCTACAGCTTTAACTATTTTCACTATAAAAATAACAAAAGAAATTATTAATTCATATAAACTTATTCTTGATAAACTGGAAGCCAAAATAACTGCAGAAGCAGAGATTGAAAAACTTAAGTTCATGTTCCTGACAAGTAATTTTAAAAGTTATAAAACTATCCTCCTAAATAAGATAGACAATGATTATCCTGATGAAATTATTCTTGATGGAAGAGAGTATAAAATAAAAGATAAGCTAACTTTATCTGTTCTAGATCAATCAGCAAAAGTAAATCTGTATTATCTTACAGATGAAACATCCTTAAGGCCTATACTGGTAAAATTATTTGGAGAAAAAGAAGGGGTAAAACTAACAAATACATACCTTGACTGGATTGATAGAGATAACCTTGTGAGAAATGGTGGAGCAGAATTTTCGTACTATAAAAATATAGCAGGAACTCTATATACTCCAAGAAACAACTCTTTTCTGCAAGATATAGAGGAACTTTTAAACATCAAAGGATATACACAGGATATTTATAAAAAACTAATAAAATATATATCTCTTTCTTATTTAGGTGGCGATTTAAATCTTTTTCTAGCAGATATTAACCTCCTTAATAATCTAAAATATATAGATAAATCTAAAATAGAAAAAATAAAAAATTTGAAAAAAACAGGTAGATTGGAGGATTTAGAAAAACTTCTAAATAAGGATCCTTCTTTAAGTGAAATTTTTACTATAGAATCTTCAAAAATTTTGGAAATTAAAGTTAAGGTGACCTCAGGAAAGGCAGTAGAAAAAATTTATTGTATAATAGATTTTAAAGAATTAAATACAACACCTTATGTAATTTATAAATATAAAGAATAAAGTATAAGGGAGTAGTTGAGCGAAAATAATGTTGAATTTTATAAAAGTTATTCCAGTAGAAGATACATTTTTTATAAAAGATAATATACCTCCAAATGTAAAATTCACATATGATGTTGTAAAGCTAAATTATTTAGATAAATCTCCTTTTAAAAATGGAGATATTATTTTCCTCCAAAAAGAAGATGAAATATATATATGGTTCACAAGATATCCTCTTGAGGAAAATAAAGTATATATTCCAGAAAGTTATTTGTTAATAAAACAGGCAAACTTAGAAAATGGATTTATAATTTTCAAAAAAAGAAACTATACAACTATCCTTGTAATTAAAAATAACCAACTTCAGTCACAAATAACTTATAAAGGAAACATACCCCAGCTACAGATAAAATTAAAACTTTTAGAAAAAGAGCATTCATTAAAAAATCCTAAAGTTTTGGAAATAACAGAGTTTAAGCCTAAATACGATATAAAAGATTTAATTAAATTCTCAAGGGTTGATTTTTCTTTGGAAAATGTGATAAAAGCAGTTTTAAATAATATTTCTATTCCTCTATCTATCTTTTTTTTAGGATTGTTAACATACAAATTTCTTGACGTTAAGTATTTAGAAAAAAAGAAGTCACATTTAGAAGAAAAACTTTTTCAGCTTAAAGTTGAAAATAAAGGAATAAAAAAGAAAATACAACTTGCAAAAGAAAAAAGCCAATTTTGGAATGATTTTGTTGAAAAGGAACTTAAATATCCATTTCCAATTGTTGTTATTTCAAACTTTGCAAAAATTGTAAACAAATATGAAGGTTTTATTGACGATATTATTTATTCTCCAGATGTTGTATCCGTATCTGTAGGTTTACCTAAAAAAAGAGGAAATTTTATTCAGGAGTTGTTAAATACAGGATTATTTAAAGACATAAAAATATTAGGTAGTTCCCCTGATCGCTTAAGTAAAGATTACGAAGTACTAAGTGTAGAACTATATGTAAAAGAGTGGATAAAACATGGAAAGAAATAAAAAGCTTCTAATCTTATTGATAAGTATAACCTTATATGTGTTTTTCTCATCAGATCTTGATGAACAGATAAATTCTTACAAAGAGGAAATAAAGTTCTTAAATATGAAAATTCAAAAAGAGGAAAGTATAAAAGCTAAAAAAAATGCTATTTTACAGAAAATAGATAATGTTATAAAAGTAGCTGAAAATAATGAAAAGTTTTTATTTAAAGGAGAAAACAATTCACAAATTCAAAGTGAAATTCAAACGTTCTTGAAAAACATTGCCCAAAAAGCTGATGCAAATTTTTTAGGTGCTTCTTGGGATGAGCCTTTAATTTACGATACATATATAGAACTTCCTGTCTCTGCTAGTGTAAAATCTTCTCCTCCAATTATAGCTACATTCTTTTATAAAATATATACGGGAGATAAACTTATAAACTTAAAAAATTTAGAAATTGGAAAAACACGACCTTTAAGTCTTCTTTTCTCATTTAAAGCCTCAGGTTACAGAATAAAAGGAAAGGAAGAAGAGAAAAAGAATGAGTAAAAAAAATGTACTTTTAATAACACTTTCCCTTGTAGTAACAGGTATATATGTAGGAATAGATTTTTTGCTTCAAAATAAAGAACTGCAGCCAGAAACGCAAATTTCATTTAAACTAAGTGAGCTTAATATTGAAGATATATCCAAGTACATAAAAATAGCTCAAAAAGATAATGATGCAGTAGATATCCTAGGAAATTGGGAGCTTTGGAGATATCCAAAACCACAAATAAAGGAAGAAGAAAAAAAAGAGGAAAAACATTATGTAGAATATAGAATTCAAAAAAGAGGAAACAGAGAAGCAATAATAAATCCTGAAGACAGGAACGAAATATGGGAATTTTATGGAGTTTTTATAATAAACAAAAAACCTTTCGCTATTTTTGTAAATCCAAAGCTAAAAACTTCAAAATATAAAATAGTTACAGTTGGAGATAAACTAAACGATAATCTATTAATAGATAAAATAACAAAAAGTAAAATATATGTTAAGTTCCCTATAGGGAAAGACAAGTTTGAGACTCTTGAATTGAAAGTTTTCTATGTTAATTTAGAGCAATTTAAGAAAAAGTTAAACAAGGAGTTAAAAAAATGAGGAAGTATATTCTGTTAGGATTTTTCCTACTTTCTTTAGCTGTGTATACAACATCCTGTTCTTATAAAGTCCAATCTACAAAAAAACCGCCAGTATTCAAAGATGTTTACAGTGAGATAAAATCTAAAGAAGAAAGAAAATTACAGGAAGAAAAACAAATATCTTTTAAAGAAAATAAGAAGAATGAAGAAAAGAAAAGATACAAGCTGGAAATAATAAAAATCCCATCTATTGTCAAAAAACCTCAAGGTATAATATCTGCGTCTCAAGAAAAAATTAAAACAATTTCTCAAGTAAAACTTCCTGTTACAGGAGACGTACAGATTTCTGTTGAAGATATTCCTATATATGACTTTATAAATCTTGTTTTTGGAAAAATCCTAAATGTGAATTATATAGTTTCCCCTGATGTTCAAAGAATAAGGGACAAGATAACCATAAATATGGTTGAACCTATGAAACCCAAAGCATTTCTTCTTTTTGTTATAAATCTTTTAAAAAAATATCAAATTTCAGTAAAATATGATAATGGGATATTTAAAATAGAAAAATCACAAAAAACTTCTTTATCTGTTTACTCAGATAGTATTGTTATTGGAAGAACTATTCCAAGATATATTCCTGATGATCAAAAAATTTCGTTAATTATCCCTACCTATTATGTGGATGCCCAGAGACTAATGTCCACCTTAGGTTTGTTTCTTAGTGGTAAAAAAGGTGTTTTATATACTAGACTGTACTATGCAAATGGAATTCTTATATCTGGTGAGGCTAGGGAGTTAAGAAGAATAATTAAATTAATAGAAGTCTTAGATAGACCTTATTTTGAAGATAAATATATTTATCTTATAAAACTTGAATATATTACTCCTGAAGAGTTCCAAAAAGAGATAGAAAAAATCATAAAAAACGTTGGCATTCCTATATCTAACGATATCCATAAAAACGGAATTCTTTTAGTACCTTTAGATAAAATAAATGGAGTAATGGTTGTTTCACCAAAGCAAGAGTGGATTAACACTATTAAATTCTGGACATCAAAGATAGATACAGTAGAATCTTTAGGAGAAGACGTAAGATTATTTACCTACAAAACTAAAAACAGATCAGCAAAAGAAGTGAAAGAAATATTAGAAAAACTAATTGGTGCTTTACCTTCTACACAAAAACAAACTCCAAAAACACAGGAGAAAACAAAGAAAAAAGCTGTTCAGAAACAAAAACAGACAAAAGTTTCGAAATCTTCGATATCTCCTTTTGAAAGCTTTAATGTAGTTGTAGACGAAGAGAGAAACACCCTAATTATTTCAGCTTATCCTTCAGACTGGAAGAAAATTAAACAACTTTTAAAAAGGATTGATACGCCTCCAAAACAGATACTTATAGAAGTTACCATTGCTGAACTAACTCTTTCTGATGAATTAAAATACGGACTAGAGTGGTATTTAAAACACACAAGTAGTGACCTTATAGGAAATATAAATTTCTTATCTGGTAGCGGTGCCACAGGGGCTGCAGGGGTTCTTTATACATTAACAGGTACTAGTGGTAGATTTCAGGCTATTTTAAGTGCATTTGCAAGTAAGAACTTAGTTAACATAATATCAACACCACATATTGTTGTTCTAGATGGAAAATCAGCAAACATAAACGTTGGAACTCAAGTTCCTGTTGTTACTAGCGAATCAACCTCTCCAGATCTTGCTGCAGGAAATCAGCCTAGTATACTGAGAAATATTCAGTATCGTTCAACAGGTGTAAATCTTAATGTAACCCCAACAATAACATCTCAGGGGAAATTAAGAATTAAAGTAAATCAATCTTTAAGTGAAGTACAAGGATACGCTCCAGGACTAAACTCCCCTATTATTCTAAATAGATCCATAAGTACAGAAGTTACTCTAAGAACAGGAGAAACTGTTTTACTTGGAGGATTAATAAGCGAAACAGAAGGTGGTGGGGAAAATAAAGTTCCAGTACTTGGAGATATTCCAATTTTAGGAAATCTTTTCAAAATAAGATCAAAGGAGAGAAAAAAGACAGAATTGATTATACAAATTACTCCTTATATTCTTGATAACTCTGATGAACTAGATGAACTTACAAGAAAATTTATACAAACTACAAACATATTCCAAAAATACGAAAAAATAACTAAATAAAAAGCCCTTCTCTTAGGGCTTTTTCCTCATACTCTTTTACTTCTTCATCAGATACCTGATGAAAATCTCTGTAAAATGCTCCTACAGCAAAAAATGGCGTATCAACTTTTTCATAACAGATAACTTCATCAAAAATATCTTTAACTCTATTTATACTATCCTCTGGGCATACAGGAACAGCTAAAATAATCTTTCTAGCTCCTTTATTCTTTGCATACAGCCCAGCAACCATAGCTGTGTATCCTGTAGCTATACCATCATCCACAATAATAACATTTTTGTCTTTTAAATCAGGTTCTCTTTTTAAGTATTTCCTTTGTTTTTCTACAGCTTCTTTTAAAGCTATTTTTTTTGCTTCTTCTAACTGAGTATCTGACAGATAGTAAGCATAGCTACTTAACATAAATGTCCCATCTGGAGCTATAGCTCCGATGGCTGCTTCTGGATTTGAAGGCATTGCTATCTTCTTAGTTATAACTAAGCTAAAAGGAATTCCTGTTTCTTTAGAAATATAATAGGCAATAGGAACACCACCTCTTGGAATAGCGAGAATTATAGTATCATCAGGAGATAAACCTAATTTCTCAATATATTGAGATAGCAATCTTCCAAGAAGCTTTCCAGCTTCCTCTCTGTTTTCAAATATATACATTTTCTTTCCTTATGTGTTTTTTTATTTAAAAAATTAAACTTCTATTCTATATTTTCAATCTCTTTAAGAGTTTGTTCAAAATCTCTTAAATCTTTAAACTCGTTATAAACAGACTTAAATCTTATATAAGAAATAACATCTATTTTTTTCAGTCTCTCTTGAACCAAATCTCCTATTTCTGTTGATTCAACTACCAGTTTTCCTTCTTCTATTAAATATTTTTCTATCTCATCTGCTATCTCTTCCATCTGCTTTTCTGAAACAGGCCTATTTTTTGAAGCTAGCCTTATACCATTGATAATCTTTTCTTTGTAGAAAGGTTCTGTACTGCCATTTTTCTTTTTAACAATAATCTTTTCCTCTTCAAATCTTTCATATGTTGTAAATCTATATCCACATTCAAGGCATTCTCTTCTCCTTCTTATAACGGTTCCATCTTTAGACTGTCTTGAATCAACAACTTTATCTTTAAACGAGCCACACTGGGGACACTTCAATATTAAATCTCCTCTTTATAAGAAAGTCCGTAATAAACAAAATGTCCTTGAATTTTATAGTCTTTATTTAGATAAAACTTAGAAACAACATCAACTTTAGATTCTGGATTTGTATAAATATAATACTCTAAAAGAGCATCATTTCCTTTTATCCACAGACCTAAGGGTTTTATTTTCATTTCTGGAAAAACTTTAAGAATTATTGAAAAATATTTTTTTATATTTTCTTTACCTTCTAAAGTGAAAGACTCTGGGTAAACTTCTTTTATTTTAGGATCATAAAGTTCAGCAGTATCTGCATAAACTTCCATAATTTTATCTAAATTATGCTCATTCCACGCTTCTATCCATTTATCAATAGTTTCCTGTACAGGAGACCTTCCAACTTTTTTTTGAGGATTTGCTTCTTCAGACAACTTATAAACCTCCTTTGTTTTTAATTTTTATAAAACAAGAATCCAAAGAAAGCAAGTTTTTATTAATTTTATTATGATAATTTTAAGCATAATCTATACGTTATCAAGAGAAAATAGATTTCTTTTACAAAAATGAAAATATTTGAAATTAAATAAGCTATGTATTAAACTATTGTTTTGCAAAATTTAATAAAATGGAGGAACAAATGCACGCATTAATTAGAGAAATAGAAGAAGCTTATATGCCAAAAAATATTCCTGAATTTAGAGTAGGAGACACTGTTAGAGTTCACGTAAAAGTAAAAGAAAGAAATAAAGAGAGAATTCAGGTTTTTGAAGGTGTTGTAATTAGAATTTCAGGAAGTGGAACTGGAAAAACGTTTACAGTAAGAAAAGAGTCTTATGGAGTAGGAATAGAAAGAATATTCCCATACGCTTGTCCTTCTATTGACAAAATTGAAGTTACTAAGAGAGGTAAAGTTAGAAGAGCTAAACTCTACTACCTTAGAGAAAGAAGAGGTAAAGCTGCTAAGATTAAAGAAATCAAAGAATGGGAAATCAGAAAAAGGGCAGAAGAGTCTGCTGCAGCGAAGGAAGCACAAAATAAATAAATGCTGGAAATTGAAAAATCTCTTTATGAAAGAGGTTATAAATATATAGTAGGAATAGATGAGGTAGGCAGAGGCCCTATAGCTGGTCCGGTGGTCTCTGCTGCTGTTATATTTCCTGAAGATATTCAGCCATTTTTGTTTAAAGACTCAAAAAAACTAACAGAAAAACAAAGAAAAGAACTCTTTAAAGAGATAAAAGAAAAAGCTATTGCTATAGGAATAGGAGTTGTTTGCAGCTCTGTAATAGATAAGATAAACATATATCAGGCTACAAAGCTAGCTATGGAAAGGGCTTTAAGAGATTTAAAGCATCCTTATGACTTTATAATAACTGATTATGTAAAATTTAATCCTTTTCCTCATATATCAGTAAAAAAAGCAGACGAGAAAAGTCTTTCTGTAGCTGCAGCTTCTATAATTGCAAAAATTACAAGAGATGAAATAATGAAAGAGTTTTCAAAGATATATCCTCATTCATTTGATAAACACAAAGGATACCCAACAAAAAAGCATAAGGAAGAGATTAAAGAGTTTGGATTAACTCCTATCCACAGATTATCTTTTAATCTAAAATAAACACTACACAGGAAATATATCAGGATTTTCTTTTAAATATTTTTTAACTTCATCAATATTCTCATACGTTTGTAAGTTCTTTATAACATCTTC
>JALWKR010000237.1 GCA_027081375.1 Persephonella sp. | reverse complement strand
ACTTTATTACTTCCTCTTTGTGAGGCACTGTAACATTAACTCCTTTAATAGAAAGAGCTCTTATACCATCTATAGCTTTTTGGAGATCTTCTGGTTTTACATTGAATGGGACATAAACGGCATTTATACCTAGCTTTTGAAAAGCAGCAGTTTGAAAAGTAGGAGATTTTGAGTGTTTTACAGGATAACCAATAATACCGTAAACTAATGTTTCCCCGTTAAGATACATACTTAACCTGAAAAAGTAGGATTTAACTCAAACTTTTTCTGTCCAATATAAACAGTTCTAACCCAAGGAAGCATCTGTTTTATCATCACAATGATAACATCTTTCATTGTTATATCTGGAACAGGACATGTGCTACATTCCCCAAGAAGCTCAAGATAAACATCGTTATTTTCAACTTTAACAAGTCTTATATCTCCATGGTCTGCTGCTAAAGCAGGCCTAATTTTTTCTAAAACTTCCTCAACCTCATTTTCCTTAGTTTTTAAATTTTCCACCATAACAGACAACCTCACTTAAAAGTTTTGCTATTTTTTTGATATTAAAGCCTCTATTTCTTCATAAAACTGTTTCTGTTTTTCTTCAGGAATTTCTAAAACAGTAAATGCACCTTTTACAGATAATCTTTTTAATGCAATATCAACAAGCCTGTGCTCATAAAAGTAGGAAAAATACTTTTTTATAACTTCTTCTGTTTCAGGGTACTCTTCTAAAAGATGAAATACTTTAGTATCTTCTGTTACTTTTGTCATGTTCTACCCTTAATCCTGTGTTTTTTTAACATAGAATGCTAAAACCCCGTCTTCCTCTTTATAACCTAAATACTCATTTCCTGTTGTTTCGCACCATGCAGGAACATCTTGAATAGCTCCCTCATCATCAGCTAAAAGTTCAACAATCTGTCCTTTTTTTGCCTGTTTCATAACCTTTGCAAGCTCAGTTATAGGTATAGGACAAAATGTTCCTGTTGCATCATGAGTAATATCTGGTTTTATATTATCTAAATTTTCTACCATTTATATCCTCCAACTTTCAAGTAAAGTTTCTTCAGGTTTTTTCCCTAAAATTATACCTTCTTTGTTTTCTACCAGTAAATCAGTTTCTGGAGCTTTATATTTTATATTTATTTTACCTTCTTCATCAGTTTTACAGTATCTTGCTACAAGGTTTGCTATCTGCTTTATCTCCTCTTCTGTCAAAGGTCTATTTTCTATAGGCTTTGCTATTGCAACAGCTCCTTTTCCTACAGGCTCAAAATACCAGTAGCTTTTCTTTAAACCTTTTATAAAGTTTCCTTCTCCTTCGTTTCTAGAGATAATAACTTTTGTTCCAGAAGGAAGTCTAAAATGTCTACCTATTGTTAAAAGATAAAGATCATCCTTAGATATAAATCCCTGAACAGATATAGTCTCTTTATATTTTCTAGCAAAGTTCTCATCTGTTAGATAGCAGCAACCTCCTGCAGGCTGTTCAAACTCATCTATACCAAGTTCTTTAGCAAGCTGAAGCTGTCTTTTTCTACTTCTTCCAACGATACCTTCAAGTTTATTTCTATCTATCCATCCTTTTTGTTCTGGAATAGTAGGCGGTAAAACTTTAGCAGATAGAGGTTTAACTACAAGCCCTTCAACACCAGCTTCCCTTTCTATGATTTTCATAGCTTTTAAATGCTGGCTCATTGGTCTTTGATTAAGAACCTCTCCAGAAACAATGAAATGAGCTCCCTCTCTTTCCATTATCTCTTTTGCTTTCTTATACATGAAAGCTCTGCAGTCTATACACGGATTTATGTTAGCACCATATCCATACTTTGGATTTTGAATAATATCAAAGTACTCATCAGATATATCAACAATCTCAAGTTTAAAACCATATTTAGCCGCATATTTTAACGCTGGGTTCATATAGTAAGAGCCATCAGGCTTCTTTTCACCACGTCTTCTTTTTGTTTCTGTGATACAAAAACCTGTATAAAAATGAATAGCAAGAACATCTATACCTTGATTTTGAATAAGTTTTATAGCAAGAGTGCTGTCTAAACCACCTGAGTATAAAGCTACTGCCTTTATTTTTTCTTTCTTTTCCATCTTTCTTTAGTTATTTTTTCGTTTTATTTATAAAACAAGGGCATAAAGCCCTGTCTTTATCCAATATGTTCTAAATCTAAACCTTCTTCTTCTTCTTCCTCTATACAGTCAGGAATTTTGTTAGCTTCTTCAACTCTTCCCTGTTTTAAAAGATAATCTTTTATAGCAACATGAAGAGTTTCAAGACCTAGGTTTGTGCAGTGTATCTTTTGAGGTGGTAAACCACCAAGTTCTTCAAAAATCTCTTTATATGTTAAGTTTAAAGCATAATCTATAGGTTTTCCTTTTACCATTTCTGTAAGAACAGAAGAAACAGCTATAGCAGAACCACACCCAAATGTTTTAAACTTAACATCCTCTATAACATCGTTTTCTTTATTTACTTTTATAGTAAATAACATTGCATCTCCACAAGAAGGGTTACCGCACTGTCCATAACCATCGGGATTTGGTATCTCTCCAAGGTTTCTTGGATTCATAAAGTGATCCATCACTTTTTCTGTATATTCAAACATGGTTTTAAACCTCCAAACACGTTTTATACGTGCTTAATTTATATTTCACAGCATTTTTACTCAATGAGTAATATCATAACAAGAATTTATAATGGTTTGAAAGAGTTAGCCACATAAACCTTTTTCTTTAGCTTGTTGAAGAATTTCTGTTAAATGGATTTCTCTTTCTCCATCAGGGTCGTCTTCAGGAGATCTGCATAATCCACACGCTGTTCCTGCATCTGTTGCATCCATTATCTCTTCAAGGCTGCACGCTCCATTTTTTATAGCTTCTAAAATCTCTCCTAAAGTTACATTCATACAAAAGCAAACTTCTGTATCTTTATCCATCTGAAATATATCTTTAGCCATTTTAAACCTCCTTGAAACGTTTTTTTATTAAAAATTTAGTTTTAACCTAATAAATTTTATGAGAAGTTTCATAAAACCCTTGAAAATTAAACTTTTTCTTAATTGATTAAAAAATCAAACAATGTTATATTTTTTATTTAATCAGAAAGGAGGAGGACTTTATTGAAGAGGGATTTTTTAAATATTTCTGACTTAACTAAAAGGGAAATAGAAGAAGTTATAGACTATGCTATTAAACTGAAAAAGGATAAGTTTGCAGATAGATCTCTTGAAAATAAATCAATAGGTCTTGTTTTTATGAAACCTTCAACAAGAACAAGAATTTCCTTTGAAGTTGGTGTATATCAGATGGGTGGACAGCCTATATATATACAGGGTTCTTCTACCCAGATGAGTAGAGGTGAGGAATTAAAGGATACTGCTAGAGTTTTATCTAGATATTTAGATGGTCTTGTAATAAGAACTTATGCCCACAGTGAAGTTGAAGAGCTTGCTAGTTACTCAGACTTTCCTGTTATCAATGCTCTTACTGATTATGCTCATCCATGTCAGGTTTTGGCAGATTTTCAAACTATTTACGAGATATTTGGGAGACTTGAAGGTCTAAAGATGGCTTATATAGGAGACGGAAACAATATGGCGAATACCCTTCTTATTGGGTGTGCAATGATGGGACTTGATATATCAATAGCATCTCCTGAAGGGTATGAACCAAATGGAAAAGCTGTAGCTGAGGCTCTTAGATTTGCAAGAGAAACAGGAAGTAAAGTTGAGATACTAAATGACCCAAAAGAAGCAGCTAAAGGTGCAAATATTTTATACACAGATGTGTGGGTTAGCATGGGACAGGAAGGAGAAAAAGATAAAGTGAATGTATTTCAAGGTTTTACTATTGATGATGAACTGTTAAAAGTGGCTGACAGTAAAGCTATTGTAATGCACTGTTTACCTGCCCACAAAGGGGAAGAGATAACTGAAGAAGTTTTTGAAAAGTTTGCAGATGTAATATTCCAGCAGGCAGAAAATAGACTTCATGCACAAAAAGCATTAATGAGTTTCTTATTTAGAAAATAAAGTAGGAGGTTTAATATGTCTCAGGAGAAAAAAAGGCAAAGACCTGTTTATAGAAGACATGACAGAATTCCACTACCTATGTTTCCTCCAGAAGTAAGAAAAAATACTTTTAAAGAATTTATTTTAGGTTACGGTCACACTGCTGCAAAAGATGAGGCATTTAGATGTATCCTCTGTAAAAAAGCACCTTGTACTCCTTCTTGTCCTGTTGAGAGTGAAATGGAAAAATGGATTGAAAGAATCCAACATGACGATGTTTTTGGTGCATACAAAATCTTAAGACAGAAAAATCCATTCTCTTCTGTATGTGGTAGAGTTTGTCCGCAAGATAGACTCTGTGAAAGCACATGTGTTTTAACATTCAAAGATAATGGTTTAGCTGTAAGTATTGGAGGTCTTGAAAGATTTGTTGGTGATTCAGTAAGAATGGCAGGAGTTGAATGGGTAGATGAAAAAGAACCTCCTACTGGAAAAAAAGTAGCTGTTATAGGTGCTGGTCCTGCAGGACTATCAGCAGCCTACTTTTTAGCTAAAAAAGGACACTCTGTAACAGTTTTTGAGGCACTGCCTTTTACTGGTGGTGTTATGAGATATGGAATTCCAATGGCTAGATTAGATAGACATGCTCTAGACTTTGAGATTGGTCTAATAGAAAAACTTGGAGTGGAGATAAGAACAGGGGTAACTGTAGGAAAGGATATTACAATTCCTGAGCTTCAAAAAGAGTATGATGCAATATTTATAGGGGTTGGTTCTGGTCGCGGCAAAAAAATGGGAATTCCTGGAGAAGATTTAAAAGGAGTTTATACTGCCATAGGATTTCTTATGAAAGTTAATGTAGGTCACACACATCCACTACTTGCTCCTGAAGAAGATGTTGAACTTCCAAAAGGAAAAAGAGTTGCTGTAATTGGTGGTGGATTTACAGCTGTTGACTGTATGATTACATCTATAAGACTTGGAAATGAAACACATCTTGTTTATAGAAGAACAAGAGATACTTCTTCAGCAAAAGATGAAGAATGGGATCACTTAGCTGAAGAAGGTGCAATCTTCCACTGGTTAACACAGCCAATAGAAGTTATTGGAAATGAAAAAGGAGAAGTTGTTGGTCTCAAATGTGTAAAAATGGAACTTGTTCCTGATGAAAAAGGTGGAAGACCAAGACCAAAACCAGTTGAAGGTTCTGAACATATAATAGAGTGTGATGTTGTTATTATGGCTGTAGGTCAGGGAGATAACCCTGTAGCATACAAAGATGTTCCTGGATTAAAGATTGATAAATGGAATAATCTCTCAACAGTTGACGATAAATACAGAACCAATGTTGAAGGTATATTTGCAGGTGGAGATGTTGTAAATGGTGGGGATACTGTTGTAACAGCAATCAGACATGGAAGGGATGCAGCAGAAGCTATTCACGAATACCTTATGACTGGAAAATGGGAATACAATAAAGAAGAATAATAAAAGGGGCTTTAAAGCCCCTTTTTCTAACACTACTTAAGCTTCTTTTCTATTATTATTCTTGAAAGATTTACTATCTCATCTACATCTTTACTATCTGGATAAACAGGCTCTAAGTAGTCAATCTTTATCTTTTCAGGTTTTGGAAATTTTGAACCAATAGGAAAAGATTCAAAAGCTCCTCTTATGACTATTGGTTGAACAGGTTTATTAAGTTCTTTGCTTAAGATAGCAAAAGCTTTTTTAAACTCAAGGAGATTTCCATCTCTTGTTCTTGCTCCTTCTGGAAAAATCAACACGCTTTTTCCATTTTTTAAAATAAAAGCTGTTTTTTGAAGTGTTTCTTTCAGATTTCTGTTGATATTCACAGGTATAACGTGGAAAATTTTTCCAATAAACTTTTTAAAATTGCTGTCAAAAAAAGATTCTTCTGCCAAGAAGTATATGTTTTTTAAAACAGTGTTAGGAAGTGTTGAGATTATTAAAAATCCATCTAAAAAACTTTGATGGTTTGATATAAAAATGGCGTTTTTCTCTTTTATATTCTGTATTCCCTTAACATCTAATCTAAAATAAAGCTTAAATAAAGGCTTCAGGATATATTTTAAAATTATCAAAGGAATTCCAATTTCAAATATATCAACTTTAATCTCTTTTTCTAAAACCTTCTTCCAGTTTACTTCTTCAACTTCAACTTTTTTCTTTCTCTCTTTAACAAGGTTTGCTATGTCTAAGACTGTCTGATATTTTGCAAGCTCTTCTTCTGAAATATCAATTCCAAAACTATCTTCTAAAAATGCTAAAAACTCTATCTTTTCCAGAGAATCAAGCCCTAAATCTATCTCAATATGATTATCTGGATAAACCTTTCTTTTAACTACTTTTTCAAGATATTCTTTTATCACTTTGTATTCTGCAAACTCTGGTTCTTTTGTTATTTTTTTCTCTTTTTCTTCCCCTTTTAAAAACTCATTAAGCATAAACCTTTTTATCTTTCCAAGCCTTGTTTTAGGAAGTTCCCTTTTTACTATTTTAAATCCGTATATTTTTTCATAATGGGGAACATTTAGATTATATTTGTCTACAACCTGCCATTTTATTGTTTCTTCTATGTTTACTATTCCTTTTTCCCTAACTTTTTCAAAATCAGGATAAACTATCAGGAAAAGCTGGTTGTTTTTAGACACTACCGCAACTTCTTTTACTATGTCTGAGGTTTTCTTTATTTTGTTTTCAACCTCTTCAGGATTTATATTTTTTCCGTTTGGAAGGACTATTATCTCTTTTTTTCTACCTGTTATGAAAAGGTATCCTTCTTCGTCTATATAACCTAAATCTCCAGTTAAAAACCAGCCGTTTTTGAAAACCTCTTTTGTCTTTTCTGGTTTGTTTAAATATCCTTTAAAAACATTTTTTCCTTTTACAAGAATTTCCCCATCTTCAATTTTTATCTCTACACCTTTAATAGGTGTTCCAACAGAACCAAGCTTTATCTTTTTTTTTGGATTAAAGGAAACAATAGGAGATGTTTCTGTTAAACCGTATCCTTCTATTATCTTAAAACCTAAAGCCCATAAATCTTTTGCAATATCTGTATCAAGCTTTGCTCCACCACTAACAAAAAACTTTATATTTCCCCCAAACTCATCATGAACTTTTTTGAATATCTTTCTGCTTATACGTTGATTATTTATTTTTTTTACAAACTTAAATAAAAGCTTTGCAAAATGATTTTCGTTTATTTTTTCAAATATCTTTCTGTGAAAAAGTTCATAAAGCCTTGGAACACCAATCAAAACAGATATTTTTTCTTTTTTTAAAGTGTCTAATATCTCAGAAGAGGAAAGGGTTTCAATAAAAGCGATTTTTGCACCTATATGCAGAGGATAAAGCATGCTCACCATTAGGGGATAAGAGTGATGGAAGGGAAGTATTGCTATTGTTGAGTCTTTAGATGTTGCTATTTTTCTGTCATCTAATCCTTCTATGTTTGATAATAGGTTTTCATAGGAAAGCATAACACCTTTTGGCTTTCCTGTAGTTCCAGAAGTGTATAAAATAACAGCTATATCATCTCTTTTTTTATCAACCTCTTTGCTGTCAAACCTTCCTTCTTTCATATATTCAAAAACTATTGTCTCTGGTTTATAATCAAGATTTTCTAAAGCTTTTTTCAATGTCTTAAGATTTTCTTCTGATGTAAAGATAAAATCAGGCTTTGAATCGCTCAGTATATAACTGACCTCATCTGCAGAGGACATAAAATCTACAGGAATGTTTATTCCACCTTTTTTCCATGTTGCAAAAAAAGAATAAATCCATTCAGGCCTGTTTTTTGAAAAGATACATACCTTTGAATTTTCTTTTATGAATGTTGAAAAATAATCAATATTTTCCTGAATCTCTTTTGAATTTATATGCTCATTCTTATAAACTAACCTCGCCTGATTGGATATCTTTATAAAAGCCATAGTTATTAATCAATTTCTATAATTCCCACTCTTCTAAATATAGCAATAGGAACAACTTTTATACTATCTGGAGGAAATACCATTGAAGACATAGCAGGAAGAAGTTCCTTTAAAGCGCCATAGAGGTGTGTTTCTGGTAGTTCCTCTTCTGTTATATTTTCTTCTATTCCTATTACTAATACATCTTTAAGCCACTTTCCACCGTGTTTTAGATAGAATGAAGATATTGGTTCAGATAAGAATTCTTCTTTTATAGTTCCTACAATTTCCTCATTATTTGTTTTTAAAAAGAATGCAGGCAATAAAGGAATTGTTCCAAAAAAATCATTCATTATTTTTATAATTTCTTGAAATTCTTGTTTTTCTTTATTTTAATTAAATGGTTATCCATAAAAATCAAAGAGCCTTCGTAAATTCTTATTGGAGTTCGTTCTGTTTCTGCTAATTCTAAAAATTTGGCAATAACATCTCTAACTTTATTATTTCTTTTTTTGCTTCTTCTACTTGATTAATTGACTCAGCTTTAGCATCAACTATTTGAGGTATTCCTCCAGATATTCCAGAACCTTTTTTCTGGATATCTGATATTTCTTTTTCTATACTCAGCAAATCTCCACCAAAGATTTGAGCATAAAAAGAAGCTATTCTCTCTCTGTCTATATATAGAAAATCAGATAATAAAACCTTTTGTCCTTCTTGCTCCACTGTCTAACTCCTTGCGGATTTTCTTCCTTTTTTCCTCAAACTCTTCAAAATCCTTTCTTATTTGTTTAGATACTTTTGCTGTAATTTCTAAAGCTTCTTTCAATTCTTTTTCAATTTTTTTAGAAGTTAAAGTTTTCATAACAATCACCTATCTTAAGATATTCTCTTGTATGAGATTTAAGTATTGGTTATAAATAAAATATTGTCAAGATTTTTAAACAGTTTTCATAAAAGCTCTGTAAAAGAAAAAACCTGTTAGTGGAAATAAAACCATTAAAAAGGCAGATAGCTCAAAATTATTGTTTGTTATTAAAAGTAGTAAACTCCACACTATTAAGCCAGTAGTTGAGGCTATTCTCTCTGTTAAAGCTAAATATTTTATATTCAAAGTTCCAGATGGCATTTTACCAATAGGAATTAAAGTATAGATAATATATGAATGATTTTCAAAAGCCGAAGATGGGAAATTTTTAACATTTGGTAGGTTAACATAATAATGCTTTATGTATTTCATCCTAGTTTGAGTTATATTTCCATTTATTGACGTTTGAGATAAAACTAGGTTTTTAATAAGACCTGTTTTTGTGTCGTACTCTACAATATATTTTACAGATATACCATTTTGGTTACATTTCATAAATAATTTTCCTGGATTTCCAAATACCTGACAGTTAGGTGGAGCTTCTTTTCTTTGAATAGCTCTATTTATTTCTCTAGCATTTACATAAAAAGAAAGTGAGTTAAAATTCACCATTTTCATATTGAAAAAAGTGGAATATCCTGAAGATGAAAGGAGTATATTCAATCCATATGGCACCTTATTATCCACTTCCAGAACTACATTTACACTATATCCTCTTCCATAAGCACCACTTGCTCCTGGGGTTCCAGTGTTTGTTGCTGAACCACCTTCCATTGAATAAACAACAATAAGACCTTTTTTTACCCAAGGTGGAGCAGGATTATAAATATTGATTTGGGCAAATGAGAAAGAAAAGACCAGCAAAAATAGTAAAATTATATATCTCATAATAAAAACCTTCAGTATTTTTTTTATATTTATCAATATTAGGTGGAAATAATGTTCAAATTTGAGTTTTCAAGGATAAGAATTGAATTTACAGTTTTAAACAGTTTCAAGCCTCCATATTTTTTAGGCTCAACATTCAGAGGAATAATGGGAAGAAAGCTGAAAAAAACCGTTTGTATAAAGCCGTTTGAGTCTTCCTGTGAAAATTGTGAATTTAAAAGAACGTGTCCCTACACTGTTATATTTGAAAGCGAAAGTATGCTGAATAAACCTTCAAAATACGTTCTAAAACCACCTTTTTTAAAAGAAGAGATAAGGGAAAACAGCTCTTTATTCCTTGATATAACACTTTTAGGAGAAACTGCAAACTACTGGGAATTTTTAATTCAATCCTTTAACGGAGTTTTAAACTTAGGAAAAGAAAGATATCTTAAGCTGAAGAATGTTTACTATTTTCACCCAGTAGAAGAGAAGTATTATCCTGTAAAGAGTTTTATTCCTAAGTTTGAAGCGTCAGACTTACTAGATAAAAAGACAGACAAAGAGAAAATAAAAGTAAGGCTAAATCCTGTTTCTTTAAAAAACAAAAGCAAAATTGTGAAATTCGATGAATTTAGCAAAGAAATATTTTTAAAAGGCGTAATATCAAGAATATCTGTTGTTTCAAACAGTTATGGGATAAAAAAAGATAAAATTTTTATAGATAAGGAAAAGTTCAATATTTCAGAACAAAATCTTAAACCTTCACCTATGAAAAGATGGTCAAACAGAAAAGAAAAGCACATGATTATTCCTGCTTTTGAGGGAGATATTATGTTAAAGGGAGATTTAAATGAAATATATCCTTATTTGAAAATCTTAGAAAATATAAACATAGGAAAATCTGTAAGTTTTGGTCTTGGAAGTATAGAGATTTTTGATTAAAAGAATTTTATTGATGAAAACGTGTATTTGTGCTACTTTAAAAAAATAAAGGTTAATTTGTATAAGAATATGAGCTATATGTCTTTGTGAATATGGCTATTTTCAACTTGCAGAGAGCTCTCCAACTGTCCCGATTTTCTTAGGGCATTGCGACTCATGCAGTCGAATTCCAGACTGTAATCCGCACACGGCTTAAGCTGTCCCGATTTTCTAAGGGCATTGGTTTTGCAAATTTTTTGTTTTATCCTTATATTGAGTATAAAAATTTTTAAGAAAATTCCGAATGAAAACACAAAAAATAAAAACAATTGAAGATTTGAAGCAGTTTTTAAAAGAATTTTTTAAAGATGAAGATGTAAAAGTATACCTTTTTGGTTCACGGGCAGAAGGGAAAAACACACCACATTCAGACATAGATTTGGCATTTGAATCAAAATATAAATAAAAAATTATCCCAACTAAAATATATACTTGAAGAAAGCAATCTCCCTTACAAAGTAGATATAGTGGATTTAAAAAATGCACCGTATTTAAGAAAAACCGTAAAAGAAAAAGTTAAAAGATGGCTTTAAAAAAGAGATTAGAAGATTTTGAAAAAGCATTTAAAAGATTAAAAGAATCTTATGAAGAAACTTTAAAACATAAGGAGGATGAGTATTATACATTTTTCAGAGATTCAACAATTCAGCGTTTTGAGTTCACAGTTGAGATAATGTGGAAAACGTTAAAGAGTTTTTTACATGAACATGCAGGATTAGACTGTAAATCTCCTAAAAGTTGTATCAGAGATTTCTTCTCAGCAGGATATTTAACAGAAGAAGAAACAACAAATTTGCTTGAAATGATAGATGATAGAAACATGACTTCTTATACTTATCATGAGGAAGTTGCTGAAAAAATATTTAAAGATTTACACGTTTACTTGCCTTTAATTGAAAGGATTATAAACAAGTTAAAAGAACAAATTAAAAATATATAAAGAAAAAGAGTTAAAAAATGTAATAGAACAAACATAACAGGCGGTTAAAAGTTAGTTGGCATAATTGGAGCAATGCAGACATTAATTCAGGATAGAGAGTTTCAGTATGTTTCAACCTCTGACTATGGCGTAAAATCTTTTGATGTCAGATACTATGAAGAATAATAACAAATAAAAATTTTGGATTTTTGTCAGGTTTTCATATTTTTCTCTGTCTCTATTAAGCG
>JALWKR010000236.1 GCA_027081375.1 Persephonella sp. | reverse complement strand
AGCATCTCCTATAGAGTGAGTTCCTGTGGCACATGCAGTAACAACACAAGAGTTAGGGCCTTTAAATCCAAATTCAATAGATATATATCCTGAAGCCATATTAGATATACCAGAAGGGATAAAGAAAGGAGAAACCCTTCTTGCTCCTTTTTGAAGAAGAAGAGTTTGTTGTTCTTCTATATCTCTAAGGCCGCCGATACCGGTTCCAACAATAACACCTGCTTTTGTTAGGTCAATTTTGTCAAGTTCTAAGCCTGAATCAGCAACAGCTTCTTTAGCTGCCACCATAGCAAACTTAACAAAATCACTCATTCTTTTTGCATCTTTAGGATTTAGGTACTTTTTAGGGTCAAAATCTTTAACTTCCCCTGCAATAACTACAGGAAGATTGTAAGAATAAGGATCAAAACGTTTGATTACGTCAATCCCACTTTTACCTGATATAAGACCTTCCCAAGTTTCTTTGACATTGTGTCCTAAAGGTGTTATTGCTCCTATACCGGTAACGACGACCCTTCTCATCTTTATTATTCTCCTTTTTTCTCTTTGATGTAGTTTATTACATCAGCAACAGTTTGTATTTTTTCTGCATCTTCATCAGGGATTTCTACATCAAACTCTTCTTCAAAAGCCATTATAAGTTCAACAACGTCTAAAGAATCAGCTCCTAAGTCTTCAACAAACTTAGATTCTGGTTTTATCTGGTTTACATCAATTCCTAACTGATCTGCAATAATCTCTTTAATTCTTTCTTCCATTCTTTTGAAACCTCCGGTTAGTTTTTTTGATTAATTATTGAAAATTAATACATTCCACCGTTAACGTGGATTGTTTCTCCTGTTATATATGAGGCTAAATCAGATGCTAAAAAGATAACAGCATGAGCAACATCTTCAGGTTTTCCAAATTTACCTAAAGGTATCTGCTCAAGATACTTTTCTTTTATTTCTGCAGGAATCTTTTCTGTCATATCTGTTTCAATAAATCCAGGAGCTACAGCATTAACTGTTATATTTCTAGATGCTAGTTCTTTAGCTAAAGATTTTGTAAAACCGATAAGACCAGCTTTTGTAGTTGCGTAATTTACCTGTCCTGCATTTCCTGTAAAACCCACAACTGAGGAGATGTTTATTATTCTCCCCCATTTTTTCTTCATCATACCTTTAACAACAAGCTTCGTTATCTTGAATGTTCCAGTGAGGTTAGCATTTATAACTTCTTCCCAGTCTTCATCTTTCATTCTGATAAAGAGGGTATCTCTTGTTAAGCCAGCATTATTAACAAGAATATCAACGCTCCCAGCTACCTTTTCAATCTCTTTCCATTGCTGGGGCACATCTTCTGCAAAGTTTAATTTACATCCATATGCTTCTACTCCAAACTCGTTTTTTATATTTTCAGCAACAATTTCTGCAGTACCTTTATTCCTTCCTGTTATAACTACATTTGCACCTCTTTTAGCAAATTCAACAGCTATTGCCTTACCAATTCCTCTTGTTGAACCAGTGACGAGAACTGTTTTTCCGTTGAAATTCAAATATTTACCCCATGTGAAAAAATTAAACGCCGTTTATTATATCACAAAAAGCACCATCTATGCATACTAAATACCCTTCTGAAGATATTCTTTTAAGCGTTTAACCCCTTCACTCATATGATCTATACTTTTTGTATATGCAAATCTAATATATTTGTCTGTATTATTCTCCCCAAAGTCTATTCCTGGAGTAACTGCAACATGAATTTTTTCTAAAAGTTCTTTTGCAAATTCATAGGAATTATCAGAATACTTTTCAATATTAGCCCATAGATAAAAAGCTCCTTCAGGTTTTGCGTCTATATCAAAAAGAGTTGAGAGTTCTTTATAAAGAAAATCTCTTCTTTCTTTATATGTTTCTGTTATTAAAGAAAGATGGTTCCAATCAAAAGCTCCTAAAGCCCCATACTGACTTAAAGTAGGAGGAGAGATAAAAACATTTTGAAGAACTATCTCAGCTTTCCTTATAAGGTTTTCTGGAAGAATAATCCAGCCAAGTCTAAATCCAGGCATACAGAAATATTTTGAAAAACCGTTTATAACAATTACGTTGTCTGAAAATTCTAGGGCTGTATGTTCATACTGATCATACACAAGGCCGTGATATATTTCGTCAGAGATAAAATAGATATTATTTTCTTCACAGTATTCAATAAGTTCTTTTAGTACTGATTGCTGATAAATATTCCCTGTTGGATTGTTTGGAGAAGATATCTGAACTGCTTTTATTCCTTCATACTCTTTTAAGTGATTAGCTGTAAGCTGATAGTTTGTTGATTTATCAACAGGTATCAAAACAGGTTCTATATCTAAGAGATATGAAAAATTCTTATAACAAGGATAAGAAGGATCTGAAAATGCTAACTTTTCCCCTGCATTTAAAGTTATGGTGTACGCAACTAGAAAAGCTCCAGATGTTCCAACTGTTAAAGCTATTCTAGAAGGGGAAACATCAACTTTGTATTTTTCATAGTAAAACTGAGATATTTTTTCCCTTAATTCAGGTAAACCTAAACTTTCTGTATAGTGATTTAACCTGTTTTTTACTGCTTTCTCTGTTTCTTCCCATACAGATGGAGGGGGCTGCAGGTCTGGTTCTCCTATTTCAAAATGAATTGCATCAGGAATATTAGAAGCTTCCTTTACAATGTCCATTACAATAAAGGGAGAAACTCTCTCAAGCCTATTCATTCTCTTTTTCCTCAAATCGTTTATACGAGAAAATATCAAAATATTTACTTCTCTTTTTATACTTGAATAAATCTAGAAATAGCTTTGCAGTTATAGGAGCAAGTAGAATTCCATTTCTGTAGTGTCCTGTCGCATAATAAAGATTTTCATAAGGACCTTCACATATTATCGGTTTTGTGTCAGGAGTACCTGGTCTGTATCCGTACCAGAATTCCTGAACATTTCTTTCAACCATATGAGGAAATGTATCCTTTAATCCATTTAGAAGCTGTAGAACACCCTTAACAGTATTTCCATCTTTAAATCCTACATTTTCTTCTGTGGCACCTATAACAAGTCTAGTAAAACTTTTTCTTGGGATAAGATATGCTCTACTACCAAAAAACACTCTATCTATATCATCTGGTTCAATATCAGTTGCAGCCATTTCTCCCTTTATTGGAAATACAGGAATATTGTCTATTTCCCCTGACCAAGCACCAGCAGCTATAATACATGCATCTCCTACCAGAAGACCTTTATCTGTTTTAACTCCCTGAAATTTTCCGTTTGTTTGAAAAATTCCAATAGCAGTAGTTCTTTCATAGAGCTTTACCATAGTTTTTCTTCTAATATAGTTTTCTAAAGCAAGCATTAAAAGTCTGTTGTCAACCTGACTGTCGTCAGGATAAAGAACACCACCTATTATTTCTGGACCTAATGATTTATAGTTATCTTCTATTTCATTTCTGTTAAGCCATCCTCCTGTTAATCCGTATTTTCTGTACTCTTCAAGCTTTTTCTTAAGTTCCTGTGCTTCTTCTTCTGAATAAGCTGGACAGAATATTCCAGATTCCCAATAATCAACCTTTATATCTGTGTCATTCTCTATACCTTCCACAAAACTTTTATACATATCTCTTGCCTGTATGCAAAAATCAAAAAATTCATCTATTTCTAAACCTTCAGATTGTGGAGCAAGCATTCCCCCTGCAGTCCAGGATGCACCTCTTCCTATTCTTTCCCGCTCAACCACAATAACTTCAAAACCTTCTTTATATAAAACCCTAGCAATTGAAAGACCTATAATTCCTCCACCAATAATTATTATCCTCATTGCTTTTCTCCTTTAAAAACTTACTCTCATTCCATCCTCAGCTGCAATTACCTGAACTCCACTCTCCCTCTCTAACCATGAAGCAATAGCTTTAGGATTTGATTTTAACATTTCTAAGCTAAAATGTGTAATTACGGCTTTTTTAGGCTTATAAGTGTTAATCATTTGAAGTACATCTTTTGCTGACAAATGTAAAATGTTACCTTTGGGTTTTACAAAAGTTGTATTAAAAATCATAATATCTGCTCCTTGAGAATAGCCTTCTAACATTTTTTCGTAAAACTTTCCACATGGAACATAAACAACTCTTTTACCTTTTCCTAAAAACTCTAAACCGTATGTTTCAGCTCCTGAATGAATATGTCTTATTTTTATTTCTATCTTTACATTTTTAAATTCAAAAGTTTTTCCTTCTTTTGCAACAGATATATTTTTAATTCCCTGTTTTAGATATTTTAAAAGTATCGGTTCTTCTCCTGAAACAACATCTTCTGGACAAACTAGCATATCTAATGGACGTTTGGTACTTTCTGTAGCAGATTCAATAACAGCGTTTAAGTCTGAGCTATGGTCAAGATGTCTGTGGGAAACCACAATAATATCTATATCTTTTGTGTCTAAACCTCTTTCAAAGATTCTAACAAGAGATCCAGGTCCAGGATCTATAAGAATATTTACTCCTTCAAAGTTAAGCCACATTCCCCCTGAATGTCTAAGCTGGCGAAAAACAACAACCCTTCCTCCACCTGTTCCTAGAAAGGTAATAGTATTAGTTAACAAATTAGTCTACCCCCTTCAACAGGAAGGAAAGCACCTGTTGTAAAATCTGTTTCAATTAAATATTTTACCCCTTTCCACACTTCTTTTTCTCCTGCCCATTTTTTTAAAAGGGTTTTCTTTAAAGGTGTTTCCAAATCCTCAATTTTTTCTGCTGGAACAATAGGTCCTGGAAGAATAGCATTTACAAGAACATAAGGAGCAAATTCTTTAGCAAAAGCTCTGGTCATTGTAAGCATAGCCCCTTTTGAGATAGAGTAAGGAGTAAAATCTTTATAAGGTCTAAGTGCTGAATAATCAGCTATATTTATAATTCTTCCTTCTTTATTTTCATACATAATCTTTCCTAGCTCTTTAGATAGAAAAAATGGAGCTTTTACATGTATCTGGTAAAAAATATCTAAATCCTTTTCAGTTACTTTATCTAAAGGGGTAGGATAGTAAATAGATGCATTGTTTATAAGAATATCAACCTTTTTAAAAAAAAGAATTGATTCTTTTATTAGAAATCTTATATCTTCAAGTTTTGTTAAATCAGCTTTTAAAGGAAGGACTTTTATGCCTTTCTCTTTTGCCAATTTTTCAAGTTCTTCTATACCTTCTTTAGAGGTTCTGTAATGAAGAATAATATTTGCTCCTTCATTTATTAGATTTTTTGCTATCTCCTTTCCTATTCTTTTTCCTGCTCCTGTTACGAGAGCAACTTTTCCTTTTATCTCCATGATTTTCTCCTTTTGTTAAGAAATCTTAACATTTCTTTAATATTAACTTAACAAAATATCCATAGAATTATTGTTGAAAAGATAGGCAAAAAACGGAGGTTTTAAATGAAAAAAGGTTTACTAACTGTAGCTGTTTTAGGGATTTTTAGTGTTTCAATAGCTGAAGAAATAAAAAATCCCATTATTAAAAAACTATATGAAAAAGGAATTATCACAAAAGAAGAAGCTTTAGAATTAGAAAAAAAAGAGGAAAAAAGATTAATAAAACATGCAAATGTTATAAAAAAGAACTCTCCTAAATTCCTTCTTGGAAAAGAAACTCATCCAAATATCAAAATAAGACCTTTTGATAATCCAGATATGTATGTAAAAATTGGAATAAGGGTTCAAGGTACTTTTGAAAATTATAAAGTTGATTATAAAGACCCAACTAAAGATGACAAAGATTTATGGGATGCTTATTTAAGACGAGTTAGACTTGAAGTGGGAGTTGGGTTTTCTAAACATGTGTCTTTTACAATGGATATCAGAAATGATAAAGCAAATTATCAAGATAAAGGGGAAGGTAAATTTAATGTTGGGGATGCATATTTAAAAATTAAGAAACCTTTTGGAACGTCTCTAGTTAACTTTAAATTCTACAGAGCAAAGATAGATGTATCAAGGACTGAAACTGTAAAATCTGCCTGGGTAATACATTATGACCGTCCCCATGTTGCTGATGAAGCTGCTCAATTTATTTCTCATAACCGTCGTGCTACAAATGCACAGATTTATGGAAATTGGAAAAAGAAAATTCACTATCAATTAGCTTTTGGCGACTCTGTTTACTCAGGAAAGTTTCATGATGCAAAAGGGCACTCTTTAACAGGAGGAATTTTAGAGCAGGATTACTTCTATGGAGGTAAATTAGTTTTATCTCCTATTCCTGGTTGGGAAGAAACAAAAAGAACAGAAACATACTTTGGCAGAGGAAAACATATAGAGGTGGGAGTTGGTTACTGGAAAGTTCCAAAAATAAAGTACACAGATTCTAGCGGAACCCATTCAATAGATAGAACATTAGTTAACTATGAATTTTCCGCTCATTACAATGGAGCATTTATACAGTATGAATATTTTGATTTTGACGGTGTAGAAAAAGACTTTACAGATACTACATATGAGTTAGGAAAATCCAGTGGATGGTATATTACAGGGGAATATGTAATTCCTCAACTTTACTATATTGCACCTTTTGCTAGATATGAAGAATGGAAAAAATGGAAAGGTGCTGGAGATTACAAGTTAAAATCAACAATATTTGGAATAAACTGGTATCTAAGAGGAAATACAACAAAAATTGGTCTTTCTTATCAGGAAGATGATTATGGAAAAGATATAGGAGATAAAAAAGTTAAAAGAATTAAATTTACATCCCAATGGTTTTTCTAAAATTTTAAAGGAGGAAAAAAGATGAAAAAGATATTAATTGGAATGACAGCTGTAGGGGTTTTTGTAACTTCTACTATAGCTGGAGAAACTATAAATGGTGCAGGAGCTACTTTTCCATATCCAGTTTATGCAGCATGGGCTTATATGTACTATAAAGAGACAGGAGTTAAATTAAACTACCAGTCTATTGGTTCAGGTGGTGGGATAAGACAGATTAAAAATAGAACTGTTGATTTTGGAGCTTCAGATGCACCTTTAACTCCAGAAAAACTTGATGAATACAAACTTTATCAGTTTCCTGCAATAATTGGAGGAGTTGTTCCAGTTGTTCATATTCCTGGTGTTAAATCAGGTCAGCTAAAACTTGATGCTGACACAATTTGCCATATATACCTTGGAGATATAAAGTACTGGGATAATGAGAAGATAAAAAAACTTAATCCTTCTTTAAATTTACCTCATAAAGAAATCAATGTAGTTCATAGAGCTGATGGTTCAGGAACAACGGCAATATTTACAACATATCTAGCAACAGCATGTAAAGACTGGAAAGAAAAAGTAGGAGCAGGGAAAGCAGTTAAATGGCCTGTTGGAATAGGTGGAAAAGGAAATGAAGGAGTTGCTAACTACGTAAAAAGATTAAAATACTCTATAGGATATGTTGAGTTTGCCTATGCAAAACAAAACAGGCTTACATATACTCTCTTAAAAAACCCTGCAGGAAACTTTGTAGCTCCTTCCATAGAAACATTTAAAGCAGCAGGAGCAACAGCAAATTTTGACCCTAAAAAGCATTTTTATCTCTGGATGGTAAATGCTCCTGGAAAAAATGCATGGCCAATAGCTGGAGCCTCCTTTATACTAGAAGCTAGGGAAAAAACAGAAGTTAATAAAAAAGTAAATAAATTCTTCAAATGGGCTTTTGAAAAAGGAGACGATATAGCTATAAGGTTAGATTACGTGCCACTACCAAAGGAACTTAAAGAAAAGATATATAACTACTGGAAAGAGCACAATATATATCCAGAATAATCCTCCTACCTCTATCAAAGGGCTTTTGCCCTTTTTTGTTATAATAAAAAAAACACAGGAGGCTAAATAAAAAAGTTATGAAAAGATTAAGAAGGCTTCCTATCTCAGATATTATCTTTGCCCTAATCTCCTTCTCAGCTGCATTTGTAGTTCTATCCTTAATTTTCTCCACAATTATTGTTTTGTACAATGAGTCATCTCTTGCCATTCATAAATTTGGAATTCTGAACTTTATATTTACTGTAGACTGGGATCCTGTAAAAGAAGTTTTTGGAGCTGCTGCTTCTTTATATGGAACTCTTGTAACAACTGTTCTTTCCCTAATTCTCGCTATTCCTATGGCAATTGGTATTGCTATCTTCCTTACTGAAATATCTCCCCACTTTCTAAAAACACCAATTGGTATCGCTATTGAGATGCTAGCTGCAATACCAAGTATTATATACGGAATGTGGGGACTTTTTACCTTAGCCCCTATAATGGCTAACTATGTAGAACCTTTTCTTCAAAAAACATTAGGACAAATTCCTGTAATTGGAATGCTTTTCCAAGGAGAACCCCAAGGAATAGACCTTTTTACCGCAAGCTTTATCCTCTCTATTATGATTATTCCATTTATTACAAGTGTGGCAAGAGATGCATTAAACCTTACTCCAAATATAATGAAAGAATCTGCTTATGCCCTTGGTGCAACAAAATGGGAAGTTGTTAAAGATATAATGATTCCTTATGCAAAGCTTGGAATATACGGAGGTATTGTTTTAGCTTTAGGAAGGGCTTTAGGAGAAACAATGGCAGTTGCCTTTGTTTTAGGAAATAATCATCAGATAACTACTTCTTTATTTGATGCTGCGGCTACTATAACTGTTACCCTTGCTAACGAGTTTACAGAAGCAGATTCAGATATATATCTGTCTTCTCTCTTTTATCTTGCGTTTATCCTGTTTATCTTAAGTTTTGTAATTCTTGCTGTTGCAAAATTTTTCCTTCTTAAAGCTGAAAGAGGTTATTCAAGATGAATACAAAAGATATTTATCAAGAATCACCTATTGTTAAAAGAAGAAAGCTTATTAGCTTTTTTGCATTAACATTATCAACATTTGCAGCTTTGTTTGGGCTTTTCTGGCTGGGATTTATTCTTTTTGATGTTTTAAGACATGGTATTCAGGGCTTAAATCTTGAACTATTTACAGAAGACCCTGCTCCTCCAGGAATTCCTGGTGGAGGGCTAAGAAATGCTTTTATTGGACAGTTGGAGATTGTGTTCTTTGCTACTATTATAGGAGTTCCTTTAGGTATACTCGCTGGAACTTTTATAGCTGAATATGCTAGAGGAACAAAGTTTGCAAAAACAATATCTATCCTCTCAGACATTATGGTTAGTGTCCCTTCTATTGTTGTAGGTACATTTATATACGCAATAATGGTTCAACCTATTGGACATATAAATATTGGTGGAGTAGTTGGAGTTTTATTTTTATCAGCTATTTTAGCGATTATCTTTGGTGGAATTTTAAACTTTATAGTAAACAAATTATTTCCTCTAAAAGAAAGTTCAGCAGGAAAGTTAGTGTCTTTAGTAAATACTGTAATTACAATACTATTTGGCGTGTTTATGTTTTCTTTTCTGCTTCCTAAACTAGTTGATAAAATCCAAGGATTTAACGGCTGGGCAGGAGCAGCATCACTAGCTTTTATAATGATACCTGTTGTCTTAAGAACAACAGAAGATATGCTATCCCTTGTTCCATGGACTTTGAGAGAAGCAGCTTTTGCTCTTGGAGCATCTTACTACAGAGTGATAAAAGATGTTGTCTACAAAGCTGCTGCTACAGGAATTCTTACTGGAGTAATCCTTTCTATTTCTAGGGTTGCTGGGGAAACAGCTCCTCTACTATTTACCTCTTTTAATAACTCATATTTCACAATGAATATGAATGAGCCTATGGCCTCTTTAACAGTTACAATTTTTAATTATGCAATGGGACCTTACGAAGACTGGCATGTCAAAGCATGGGCAGCATCTTTTGTGATTACATTTTTTATTCTTATTGTTACCATTCTTTCAAGATTTATTATTCATATAAAATATAAAGGTTAGTCGTTTCGTTAAGGAGGTTATTTTATGAAAATATACTTTTTTGGAGTTGATGACTGGGAAAAGCTTCACCTAGAAAGGAAATTAAAAGAATTGAATATAGATGCAGATATTCATTTTACAAAAGAAGCTCTAACAGAAAGTAATGTTGAGCTTTACAAAGATGCAGATATAATCAGTGTATTTATATACTCTGAAATAACAAAAAAAGTTATAGACAGCATGCCAAATCTAAAATTTATCATAACAAGATCTGCAACTTATGAGCATATAGATGTTGAGTATGCAAAAGAAAAAGGTATTCTTGTGTCTTATATCCCTGGATATGGGAATAATACTGTTGCTGAGTTTACATTTGCAATGATTTTAGCATTAGCTAGAAAATTAAAGCCAATGATAAAAAATACTATGGAAAATAGATTTACAAGAGAAGGTCTTATGGGTATAGACCTTTTAGGAAAAACTATAGGTATTATTGGAACAGGTAGAATTGGGGCTCATGTAGCAAGACTTGCTTATGGATTTGGGATGAACATTCTTGCATATGACAGAAGCAAAAAGCCTGAGCTTATAGAAAAATATGGAGTTGAGTATGTAGGATTAGAAGAGCTTCTTATGAGATCTGATATTGTTACTGTCCATCTTCCATATAACCGTTCAACAAAATACACTATAAACAAGTTCAATATAAAACTTATGAAGCTTGATGCTATGCTTATAAATACCTCAAGGGGTGCTGTTGTTGAAATGGAGGCGGTTGTAGAGGCTCTAAAAGAAGGTAGACTTGCTGGTGGTGTTGCCCTAGATACTTTAGAAGAAGAGATAGGAAGGGAAGAGGAGCTTTTAAAAAGAGATGAAGTTCCTGCAATAAAGATAGAAAAAGCTGCTGAAAAATACTATTTACTAAACGAAGATAACGTTATATTATCTCCTCATCTTGCTTACTACACAAAAGATGCTCTTGAGAGAATTCTTGATTTAACAGTAGAAGAGATTTCTCTTTTCTTAAAAGGAGAAAAACCAAAGAACCTAATAAGCTGAGAGGAAACCTCTCAGCTTTAAAAGTTCATAACTATAGATTTTTCTCCTGCATTTACAAAGTTTAAAAATGTAGCTGCTCCCGCAGGTTTTTCTAAACCATCTATTAGATCTTCTGTAGTGTATTCAAACATCTGCATAGCTGTTTTACATGGGTACATTTTTACACCAAGGTCTTTAGCCTGCTGAATTAAGTCTTCAACAGAGGGAACTCTGTGCTTTTCCATCATCTTTTTCATCATATTTGTTGCAAAATCTACCATACCTGGCATCACTGTTAATAGCTGAGGAACAGGAAAAGGCATAGGCATAGCAGGATTTCCAACAGGAGAAACTTTTAAATCTTTGTACTTCTTTTTATGCACAACATTTATTCCATAAAAACTAAAAAACATACCAACTTCCATTCCCATTGCTGCTGCTGTAGTTGCTAACATAAAAGCAGGCATTACTTTATCTAACGTTCCACTTAGAACTATAATTCCAACTCTTGTCGCCATTTTCTCTCCTAATATACAGAAATATATTTTGTGTATTTAGTGTAAAACCCTCATGATATCATTAAAAATGACAAATATCATCAGAGTTCCTATTAAAGCAAATCCTATATATGCAAGATACTCTTTAGCTTTTTCAGGAAGGGGTCTTCTTATAATACTTTCAATAAGTAGAATAAGAATTAAACCACCATCTAAAACAGGAATAGGAAGCAAGTTCAGATAACCAAGCTGAAGGGATATAAATGCCATAGAAAATAAAAATGTTGCGATACCAGCTTCTAATGCCTGTCCTGAAAACTGAGCAATTGCTATAGGTCCTCCAAGAGTTTTAATAGACACTTCCCCTGTAACAAGACCTTTTATAACTTTGTATAGAGCAACTGTTAACTCTTTAGTTCTTTCTATTGCCTTTTCAAAAGCTTCTGCAAAACCATATTTAACAGTTATTGTTTCCATCATAGGAGAAATCCCAATAACATACTTTTTCAATGTTTC
>JALWKR010000235.1:1442-2850 GCA_027081375.1 Persephonella sp. | reverse complement strand
AATCTTTTAAAGGTAAACATGTTTATTGTGTAAAAGCTATAAATATAAACAAACCCATGGAAACAGCTTTAGATACATTTACAAGACATTTAAACAGGGCTATTTTAAGTTCTGGAAATAGTTTAGAATGCTCAAACAGGACAGATAGGTATATATCCCTAGATATTAAATCTTTGTATATATATTCAATAGGATACTCTTTATCTCAAAGAGCATCTATATACAAGGTAAATGTTAATATGGATGTTATTATTGAAAACAGAAGGAATGAACCTATTTTTAAGAAAAAAATAACAGAGCTAACTCAGTATGTAGGAGCAGGATTAAGAGCAGATATAGAAAGAAGATATGCTCTAGAAGAGCTTGCAAAACTTGTAGAAATTAGACTTTACAACATTCTTTTAGGAGCAAAATGAAAGAAAAAAATATTGTACAGATAATAAAAAATAAAGAAATAGATAGTTTATCTCCTGTTACTTTAGTCTATGGTACAGAAAATCTTCTAAAAAAGCAGTTAGTAGAAATAATAAAAGAAAAGACAGAAAAAGATGTTCATATCTTTTGGGGAGATGAGCTTAATCTTAAGCATTTAGCTGAAGTTTTTTCAAGTAGTTCACTGTTTTCAACAGGAAATATTGCTGTTGTTTTTGACGCAGAACTTTTCTTAGAAAAGTTTTCTAAAAAAGATTTAGAAAACTTTTTTAGTTTGATTGATACAGTAAAAAATGGTAAAGATAACCTTATTTTTATTTTAAATAAAGAAAAAATACCATCAAAAGAGCCGTATAAAACTCTTGTAAAAAACAGTGATATTATTGTTTCAAACAAGTTAACACCAAAAGCTTTTCTTATTTCTTTAAAGAAAAAGATAGAAAATAGTGGAAAATCTATAGATGATGAAACACTTAAATATTTAGCATCAAAGCTAAAAAACAGCCTAGAGTATGCAAAACAGGAGGTAGAAAAACTTCTTTTATATACAAAAGACAAAGATAAAATAGAAAAAGAAGATATTGATGCAGTAATTACTCCAAAAATAGAAGAAAATATTTTTTCTTTTATCACATCTTTTTTTTCAAAAGATAAAAATTCTATAACAAGTTTAGAAAATCTGTTTGAAACAGGATATCACCCTTTTGAAATACAATCTTTAATCCTCTCCTATACTAATAAAGCTCTTTTGGTTTATCACTATAGAAATAGCGGATACTCCATTGATAAAGCTTTTGAAAAAGTAGGGATAAAACACCCTGCACAAAAAGGAACCTTTAAAAAGATTTTATCTTCTAGAAGTAAGAAAGAACTCATAGATATGGTAAAAGATTTATATAACTTAGAGATTAGTCAAAAAATGTATTTTGAAGATATAGAAAAAAAACTAAAAGAATTTATATTGGAAAAAATACAT
>JALWKR010000235.1:0-1432 GCA_027081375.1 Persephonella sp. | reverse complement strand
GTATATAGGGAAAATATGTTAGAAAAAGATAATAGTATAAATATAGAAAGGCCAAGAAATCTTGACGATTTTATAGGTCAGGAAAAAATAAAAGAAAAGGTTAAACTTCTTATAGAATCTGCAAAAAAACAGAATAAACCTTTAGATCATATTCTTCTTAGTGGTCCTCCAGGGCTTGGGAAAACATCTCTTGCACAGATAATAGCAAATGAACTTGGAAAGGATATAAAGATAACTTCAGGTCCTATTCTTGATAAGAAAGGAGATTTAGCAGGTATTTTATCTTCTCTTGATGAAGGGGATATTCTTTTTATTGATGAGATACACAGGCTTAATCCATCTGTTGAAGAAGCCCTTTATCCTGCTATGGAAGATTTTAAAATAGACATTGTTATAGGAAAAGGAACAGGGTCTAGAAGTATAAGATTAGACCTTCCAAAGTTTACTCTTATTGGAGCTACAACAAGGGTAGGGATGTTAACTTCACCTCTTCTTTCAAGGTTTGGTATTGTTTTAAACTTTGATTATTACGATATAGAGGCTTTATCTAAAATCGTAGCAGAAGTTGTTAAAAAATCCAATCTTAGTATAACCAAAGATGCTTCTATTGAGATAGCTAAAAGGTCTAGAGGAACCCCTAGAACTGCAAAGATGGTTGTTAAAAGGGTTATTGACTTTGCTGTGGTAAAAGGTATAGAGAATATCTCATTAGAAGATACATTAGAGGCGTTAGAGTTTTTTGAGATAGATGAAAATGGACTTTCTATTCTAGACAAAAGATATTTAGAAGTTTTAGTAAAGAGATACAGAGGAAAACCTGTGGGACTAAATACCATAGTTTCAGCGTTATCTGAGGATAAGTACACTGTTGAAGAAACTATAGAGCCTTACTTAATAAGGATGGGCTTTATAGAAAAAACTCCAAGAGGAAGAGTTCCAACAGAAAAAGCTATCTCTTTGTATTCAGATTAAATTCTATTATTTATATGTCCCTGGGCGGATTCGAACCGCCGACCTCCAGATTAGGAATCTGGTGCTCTATCCTGCTGAGCTACAGGGACATATAAGATATAATTTTATCTGTATTCTAACCTTTTCAATCTATTTATAGCATCTCTCTCCCAACCTCTTCTGCCATCAGAGAGTTTTAAAGCTTTTCTGTAATACTCAACAGCTTTTTGATAATCTTTTAAAGCTTCATAGTCTCTTCCAAGATAGTAATACGTATCTGGGAAAGAGGGTATTAAATCTTTTGCTCTTTCTAGATACTTTATACTTTTTTTATATTTATTAAGCTTAAATAAGGAGTATCCAGCTATATAATGAGGGGAGAAATACATATCGTCTAAAGATGCTGCTTTTTCTGCATCTCTTGCTGATAGTTTAAACTCTTCCATATCTGCATAGATTAAAGCTCTAGCTGTTAAAGATG
>JALWKR010000234.1 GCA_027081375.1 Persephonella sp. | reverse complement strand
AGCGTATCCTGCTAGAGCGTAATATGTGTAAATAGAGTCTTCCTCTGTAAAAGCTCCCCTTAAAAGAAGAACATCAATAATCTCCTTCCCTAAAACAAGCATACCAACCATTGCAGGAATAGAGATAAACAGGGAAAGTTTTATTCCCATATTTACATCATGATTAAAAGAAGAAAAGTTTTTCTCAGTAAAATGTTTAGAAAGAGAAACTAAAAGAGCATTTCCAAGGCCTATTGCAAAAAGTCCCATTGGAAGAAGAAAAATTCTGTTTCCGTAGTATAGATAAGATATAGCTCCTCCAACAAGAAAAGAAGCTATAACTGTATCAATAACAAAAGCAAACTGACTTACTCCAAAAGATGCAAAAGCAGGAAGAAGCCTTTTAAATGTCTCTTTAAGTTTTTTATGCACATGAAAAGAAGGCTTTACTATTAACCCTTCTTTTTTTAGCAAAGGTATCTGAACTAAAACCTGTAAAACTCCTCCAGCTAAAGCACCATAAGCTAAAGCATATATTCCATACTTTTGAGATAAAAGAAGGGCAAAGAATATAAAGGATAAATTAAGTAAAGCAGGAGTAACAGCAGGAATAAAAAATCTATCCCTTGTATTTAAAAGAGCCATAAAGAAGGAAACCCATCCAATAAGGATAAGATATGGAAAAACTGTTCTAACTAAAGAAACAGTTTCTTCAAAGTTTCCTTTTTCAATAAACCCAGGGGCTAAAATTTTTACAAAAATATCAGCAAAAATAACAACAAAAACTGTTATCACTGAGAGGATAATACTGTAGTAGGTAAAAAGTGAGGATGCGTATGCTCTTGCTTCTTCAGGAGATTTTTTTTCTTCTTCTGTATAAATAGGTATAAAAGCAGCGTTAAAACTTCCTTCACCTATTAGCTGACGGAGAGTGTTTGGAAGTCTCCACGCAACAAAAAAAGCATCTGTGAGAGGATTAGCCCCAAAAACATAGGCTACCGTAGCATCTCTAAGGTAGCCTAGTATACGACTTATAAGTGTAGCAGAAGAAAAAGCTATTGTATTTAATAAAAACTGACCTTTCAATCTAGGTATTTACTTTTTAGTATTATTTTTTGCATACTCAGGAGATATTTTTATATCAGAGTTTAAGAACAACCTTTTCCCATTTTTAAAGACAGTAATTCTTATTTTATAATCCCCTGAAGTAACTTCATCATTGTCAAATGTTTTTTGATCCCAGCACCATTCTTTAGACTGATAAGGTTCTAGCTTTTCTATTGCCTGTGTAGCAATTGGAGAGTATATAACCTTGTTCATATCATTATCAGAAAAAACAGCCCATGGAGCAGAAGAAGGGAGATAAACATCTCTACCTGACTTGTTTTCAAGCTTGAAGCAAACCTTCTCCCCTTTCTTGAAAACTTTCTTAATTGGCTTAAATTCTACTCCCTCTGTTGTATTTGAGAAAGAATTAATAGAGAATATTAATAAAGCAGAAAATACCCCTAAAAGTTTTATTTTTCTTGGCATTTTTTTACCCTTTATTTTATTTTTTTCTGCTATTCATTTTATATAAAAATAAAAATTTTGCAAAGGAGATAAAAATGTATAGAGTTGCTATAGTTGGAAGACCCAATGTAGGAAAGTCTTCCATTTTTAACAGAATTATAGGAAAGAGAAAAGCAATTGTTGAAGATATACCAGGAGTTACAAGGGATAGGATTGTCTCAACAGCAGAATGGAGAGGTGTACCTTTTGAGCTTGTTGATACAGGGGGATATATAGAAGGAGATGATGATACTTTTGCTCCATATATAAGAAAACAAATAGAAAAGGAGCTTGACCAATCTGATGCATTTATTTTTGTAGTAGATGGGAAACAGGGATTAACAGCTGCAGATAAAGATATAGCTCAGATACTTCACAAAACTCAGAAACCTGTATATGTAGCAGTAAACAAGATAGATAATCCTGAAAAAGAAGCTGATATATATGAATTTTACGAGCTTGGTTTTGACAAAGTTTTTCCTGTTTCAGCTATCCAAAAACACGGAACAGCAGATCTTCTTGATGCTGTAGTGGAAGATATTCCTGAGTATGAAGTTGAAGCTGCCAAAGAAGAAACAAAGGAAAGAAAAAAAGAAAAAGAAGATGTAATAAAAGTAGCTATTGTTGGGAAACCAAATGCAGGAAAGTCTTCTCTACTAAATGCTATTCTTGGTGAAGAGAGAGCTGTTGTTTCTGATATAGCAGGTACAACAAGAGATGTTGTTGATACCTTATTTGAATGGAATGGACATAAGTTTTTATTCCTTGATACTGCAGGTTTAAGAAAAAAATCAAAGGTAGACTATGGAATTGAGTTTTTCAGTGTTGGAAGAACATTAGACGCTATTAAAAAAGCTGATGTTATAGTTCACGTTATTGATGCACAGCAGGGAGCCACAGAACAGGACACAAAGATAGCTCATCTTATTCAAAAGTATACAAAACCTGCTGTTATTGTTATAAACAAGATAGACACATTACCTCCAAAGTCAGAAGTTATAAACAGGGTAAAAAATCAGGTGAGAGAGAGACTTTACTTTATTCCTTATGCTCCAATAGTTTTAACTTCTGCAAAAAATAGAAAAGGTATAAAACAGCTTTTAAAAGAAATTATTGATGTATACAATCAGGCATGGAAGAGAGTTGGGACAGGAAAACTTAACAGAGCTCTTCAGCAGATACAAAAACTTAGACAGCCACCTTCATATCAGGGAAAACCTCTTAAGATATACTATGCAACCCAGCTAGAAGGAAAACCACCTGCTTTCTTACTATTTGTTAACTATCCTGAAGGTTTTAAAGAGTCTTATGTCAGATTTTTAGAAAATAACCTCAGAAACTTACTTGGATTTGAAAAAGCTCCAATGAAGCTTTTATTTAGAGGAAAAGATAGAGAAGAAAGCAGAAGGTAATTTTGTTTTCCCTGCCCCTTGACAAGATTTTTTTGTAAAAAAACTTTTAATATTAATAAGGGGTAGGGAAAATGTATATTTTTTATATAATTTTTGTACTTTTAGTTACAGCAAAAAGCTTTAGTTTAACGTGTAATCTTTATGTATCCCCTGATGGTAGTTCTACAGAATGTTCTTATGATAATCCATGTTCTATTCAAACAGCCCTGGATACTGCAAAAACAAATGGTAGAGATGATGTTATATGTTTAAAAGGTGGTGTATACAATATTACAACAACCTTAATATATGATAACGATACTGTATATCCTGAGGATAATAGATTAACCCTTTTAGGAGAGGTAAACTCTTCAGGAGAACCTGTTTCTATACTGAGGGGCTCTTTTTCAGGAGATATTCTGAAAATAGACCTTTGTAGTATTAGAGATGAAGAGTGTCAGATAAATAGATTTTCTCAGGTGCTAATAAAGAATATTAAAATTCAAAATGCAACAGGACAGGGACTGAAAATCTATACAAGTTCTTCAGATGTAACGTTAGAAAACGTTGTTATTGAAAACAGCAGTGCTTCTTCAAAAAAAGGAGTTTTATATATCTTTTCTGAAAACGGAGATATAAACCTCGAGAAATGTAAGCTTATTGATAATTCTTCTCAAACAGGAGCTTTTTATATAGAAAGTAAAAATGCAGTAGTTGGAATAAAGAACTGCATTTTCCAAAACAACATATCATCTATCACAGGAGGAAGTGGATATATATTTTCTGGAAATGATGAAGTATATATAGTTAACTCCATTATTTCATTAAACACTTCCTCAGGAAACTGCGGTGGAATTTTGATAGAAACAGTTAACGGAGATATCTCTTTAACTAACAATGATATTGTAGGAAATCAAGCTATTTCTAGTAGATATGGAGGATTATGTATATACGCTGATAATGATACTCCTGTTATTAATGTTTATAACAATATCTTCTGGGAAAATACAGCAACAGGAAACGGTGAAGACATATATATAAACGATGATAACGACGGAAACCTGAGAGCAGTAAGTTTGAACATAAGAAATAACTTTGCTTCATGTGATTTAGATTTAGGATATAATCAGCCTTGTTTCTTAGTTGAAAGAGGATCATCATTAATAACCTTTAACAATATAACAGGCTCCTCTCTAGGATTTGTATCGTATCCTTCAAACTTACATCTATCTCCTTCTTCTGTATGTATAGATGCAGGAAATAATTCAGCTCCTCATCTTCCTGATAAAGATTTAGATGGAAACAGACGTATCCACAACTTTATAGTAGATTTAGGAGTTTACGAGTACGGAAGTACTCCATCAAGTTACAGAGTTGAAGTTGTAAAAATTGGAGATGGTTATGTTTATTCTTTTCCTTCAGGAATAGACTGTGGAGATATATGTTCCTACGAATTTCCAGCAACACATTTATCTTTCACCCTTACTGCAAAGGGAAATCCTGGTTACATGTTTGACAGATGGGAAGGAGATTGCAGTGTATGTGGAAGAGGATTAAGCTGCAGTCTTATACTTGATAAAAACTATAACTGTAGAGCTAGATTTATAAAAATATCTGGTAGTGGAGGTGGAGGCTGTACATTCTTTGCTTCAGCATCAGTCTCTAAATATGTTGACCAACTTGTTATATACTCTTTAATATCAGCAATATTTCTAATAAGAATAGGGAGAAGAAAATTTAAATGAAAATTCCACCTAATGTTCCAAAAGAATTAGTTGAGAGATTAAAAAAAGAACAGATACAGCTTTCAAAAAAGCTTAATCTAAAAGACAAAAAGCCCTTAAGTGAAATAAGATTTGTTGCAGGAATTGATGTTACATTTACAGATATATGGTCAAATCCAACTACAGGAATAGCCTGTATAGTTGTACTTGATATAAAAGAAAACTTTAAAGAGATAGAAACTGTTTATTCACAGAAAGAGATAGATTTTCCTTATATCCCTACTTTTTTAGCCTATAGGGAACTTCCTGTTATTTTGGAAGCGTATAAAAAGCTAACCTCTAATGTTGATGCTTTCATAGTTGATGGAATGGGCATTCTTCATCCTAGAAAAATGGGTATTGCCTCTCATTTTGGTATTGTAACAGACAGTATATCTATAGGATGTGGAAAATCAAAGCTTATTGGAGATTTTGAGGAACCCCCTAATAGACCTAGAGCTTACAGACCTGTGTATGTAGACGGAGAACTTAGAGGATATGTAGTAAGATCAAAGAAAAATACAAATCCTATCTTTGTTTCTCCAGGGAATAATATATCAGTATTTTCCTCTCTTCAACTTACATTAAGATGTTTAAATGGATACAAACTTCCTGAGCCTACAAGGTTGGCTCATAATAAACTGCAGATTTATAGAAGAAAACTCCTTCAAAATTAAGCAATCTTTTCAACAGAGTTTTCATAAGATTCTATGTATATTTCTCCAAATTCCTCTTCTTGATAAATAGTAATCTTTTTATCATAATGGAGAAATAAAAGAGCAACAAATGCCTGAGCTTTATTTGGAACATTAAGTTGAGAGAGAGTTATATAACCATTTAGATTAGAGAGTTTTTCTTCCAAATACTCAATAGTTTCTTCAAGGGTAGCGTGAAAAAGGGGAACCTCTATTTTTTTCTTTTTTCTCTGATATGGTTTTCTTCTGATATACTTTCTTTTTGGTTTAAACTCAATAACAGGAGCTATATATTTTTTCAAGACATGGGCAATTTCATCAACAGTATAGAACCTTTTTATACCAAAAACTCTTTTTCTAGATATTTTTTCTTTATCTTCTTCCTCTTGATTTTCTAGTTCTAAAGCCTCTGCTTTCATCTTTAGTAATAGTGCTGCTGCTGCTAATGCCCTGGAAGCCAGCCTTAAATCAGGGATATACATATTTTTTATTTCCTGCATATACTTATCTGCAAGCTCAACAATATCAACATTCCAGGGATCTATCTCACCGTTTATTATAAGCTTAAGAACAATATCAAAAGGGTGTTTCTCTTTATTATCAAACATAATTAGCCTACCTTTTTAAAGGCTTTTTTACCTCTTCGGACATAGAGCCTTTCTTCTAAATAGTTAAAGAACTCTTCAGGAAGTTTTATATCATACATAAGAGCAAAGATGTTATATTCCTTTATCTGCTTAAGAGTGAGTTTTATAAAGTCTTTATAAGTAGTTACCCAAAAATCAACATCTTTAGGAAGTTCAAGGTTTTCATAAGTTGCGTGGTCAGGAAAGGAGATAGTGTGCTTAACTCTAAAACCACATTTTATTCCACATTCTTTCATGTATCTAAAAAACTGCTGGTTGTTCCCAAGACCTGCAAAAACGCCTATATCAACATTGACCATAATATCAAAGTTGAACTCTAGATTACCATCAGTAAATCTGTAGAACTTTTCTTCAGCAAAAAAATAAGGTTTTGCAAAGTATTCAAGGGTCTTTTTAAGCTCCTGCAGTTCTTTTTTAGATAGTAAAAAAGTTTTTGTAATAACAAACATATCAGCATATTTATTAAAAGAACGAGGTTCTCTCAGTCTTCCTACAGGAAGAAGCTCATCTTTCCAGAAAGGCCTTGTTGCATCTATAAGGAGTATATCTACATCTCTTTCTAACTGGTAGTGCTGAAAACCATCATCTAGAATAAAAATATCAGGTTTTATCTCAACTAAAGCTTGCAGACCAGCTTTATATCTGCTTTCTCCTACAACTACTGGAATACCGCTTTTTGCTATTAAATACGGTTCATCTCCTGCTGTTTTTATATCAACAAAAATATTTTTACCGTCAGAAACTACAACAACTCCTTTAGATTCTCTTTTATATCCTCTTGATAAAACACAGGGCTTTAGTCCCTTTTTTTGAAAATACTTTGCTATCTCTATAGTTATAGGAGTCTTACCAGAACCACCTACTGAGAGGTTTCCAACAGATATTACAGGTATAGGCAGCGATTTAGATTTTAGTATTCCGTTTTTATAAAATTTCCTTCTTAATTCAGCGAGTTTTCCATATACAGTTTTTAAAATTTCTTTAATTTCTAATTTCAAACTGTAAACCTTCACTAAACCTGCTAAAATATTTTATATTATGAAATTTGTAAAACATCTATTTTATAAAGATTCTCTTTTAAATATAGACCCTATATACTCAATTTCCGTAATAGGTACTCTGTATTTATTTTTTTATATGCTTATCCATTTTGCCAGAAATGAGCTGTTAATTGCAATAGTTGAATTAATAGTTATTATATGTTCTATCTTTAATCTAACTTTCTATATAAAAACTAAAAATAAAGAAGTTGTGTCTAATATAATCTTAGCAGGAATACTACTTTTTTTAAATTTTCTTCTGTTAGACGGGGGTTTAGAAAAAACAGGGATATACTGGATCTTTGTTTATCCAACATTAGCTTTTTTTCTAAAAGATAGACTTAAAGGAATTTACTGGAATTTAGCTTTTGTTTTAAGCATAATTATTCTGCTTTTTTTAGATAAGCATAAGATAGTAAATTTAGCTTTTAGTGAAGGAAACGTTGTTCTTGCCTTAGTTACGTATTCTGCGATATTTATAATAATGGTCTTTATTAAATCAAACATTAGTTTTAACTACGAAAAAATTGAAAAGTTAGCCACAACTGATAGCCTAACTGGTATATATAACAGATTTCAGATCCTCAAACTTTTAAAAACAGAAGTAGAAAAAGCATTAAGATATAACAAAACATTTTCTATTATTCTTTTTGATATTGATAACTTTAAATCAATTAATGACAACTACGGACATCAAAAAGGAGATTATGTTCTAAAAAAAGTTACAGAGATCTTTAGTAAAAACATAAGAAAAACAGATTACTTTGGAAGACTAGGTGGAGAAGAATTTATCATTATTACTCCAGAAATTGATGCAAAAAGTGCTCTTATTGTTGCTGAAAAACTAAGGAAACTTTTAGAAAAATCTAAATTTGATGATATAGGACAAATAACAGCAAGTTTTGGTATTTCGGAATTTGAGAAAGGAAAAGATGTTAATCAGTTATTGAAAGAAGCAGATGATGCTCTTTATTTAGCTAAAAGAAAAGGAAAAAATAGGGTTTGTATCTATAACGAAAAATGTGAATAAGATAAACTAGTAGAAGGCCTCTTTAAAGAGGCCTTTTAGTAAAAATTGTTATCTTCTTGAATATTTTCTTTTACTTAAAAATCTTCTTTTTTTGTTTTTTTCAGGTTTTTCTATTGGTTCTTCTGAAAAATTAAACAGCTCTATATTTGCATTGGTTTTTTTCTTTATTAGTGAGAACTGTCTATCTTCAGAAGGTTTCATTATAGAGATAGCTATTCCTTCTCTTCCTGCTCTTCCAGTCCTTCCTATTCTGTGAACATAACTTTCAACATCTCTTGGAAGAGAGTAGTTATAAACAACATCAACATCCTTTATATCTAATCCTCTTGCTGCAACATCTGTAGCAACAAGTATCTTCAATTTGTTATCTCTAAATGCCTTTAAAACCTTTTCCCTTTTAGCCTGTGAAAAATCTCCATGAATAGCACTTGCATTAAATCCTTCTTTTCTAAGTTTGCTAGCTAACTCATCTGCTCCTTTCTTTGTTTCTGTAAAAATAATAGCTTTTTTATCAGGAGTTTCAGACAAAGACTCTGTAAGCTTGGAAAACTGACTCTTTTCATCAACTCTGTATGCATACTGCTTAATTTTATCTACAGTAACTTCTTCAGGGTTAACTTTTATAGTTTCATAATCCTCTTTTAAAAACTTTTCAGCTAAGCTCTTTATAGAAAGTGGCATTGTTGCAGAAAATAGAAGGGTCTGCTTTTCCTTTGGTGCTTTATTAAAGATAAATTCTATATCTTCAATAAATCCCATATCAAGCATTCTGTCTGCTTCATCTAAAACAAATGTTTCAACACTATCTAGCTTTAAAACACCTCTTTCAATAAGGTCTCTAACCCTTCCTGGAGTTCCAACAACAATAACGTCTTTTCCATTTTTTAAAAATCTAATCTGATTTTGAATAGATTTTCCACCGTATACAGGCAAAACAAATATCTTTTTACTTCTTCCTAAATCTTTTAGCTCCTTTGCTACCTGTATGGCAAGTTCTCTCGTTGGAACTAGAATTAAAGCCTGAATTTTTTTTCTTTTAGGATCTACTTTGTCAACTATGGGAATTCCAAAAGCTGCTGTTTTTCCTGTTCCTGTTTGTGCCTGAGCAATAAGGTCTTTCCCTTCATAGATAACAGGAATAGCTTTTGCTTGAATTTCTGTAGGACACTTAAAACCTTTTTTTTCAATAGATTTTAAAGTTTCCTGTGAGATTGGTAAATCTTTAAACGTGATTTGTGACATAAATTCCTCCAGATTTTACAAAGAAAGAACGATTTTGATACAAGAAAGATTTTCTTCCTGACAAATAAAATCCTTCTTTCTTGTTCTTATTTTTTATCTCCTATAAGTATATCCTATTTTATGTATATTGCAAAAACTTTTTATTCTACAAAGGTTAAAACCTCAAATATCCCTTTAAAAAAATCTTTTTCAGGAATATGAACTTTCACTTTCCCTTCTACATTTTCTATCTTTAGAATAGAAGTATTAGCCATTGAAAGCTTAAAAATGTACTCTGGTTCCTCAAAAATTTTATAAAACCCTTCTTCTTTGTCTAGTTGAAAAGTTAACTCTTTTACAGCAAAACCTTCTTTTGTGAAGCTTATGTTATAACTTTTTTCTTCTATTTTTAAAACAACAGAAAAAGGTATTTCATCTGTAGAACAGACATGCTTAATTTCAAAATACCTTGTCCTTGCGTCATCCCAAAGCTGAACTGTCCTATCTTCATACATCAACAAAGCAGAAAAAGAGTTCCCAAGTTTATTAAAAACAAGATTTTGCAGCTCCATTTTTTCCCTTTAGTAAACAAAAAGTTTTTTTAGCTTTTTCACAGCTTCGCTTTTTATCTGAGAAACTCTAGAGACAGAAACGTTAAGAACTTCTGCGACTTCCTGAAGGGGCTTTTCCTCAAAGAAAAGCATCTGAAGAGTTATCTTTTCTTTCTCATTTAGCATATCAATAGCTTTCAGCAGTTTTTCTCTTAAGTCATCCCTTATAACTTCTTCTTCAGGGGATATTCTGTCTGATGTTAGTGTATCAACTATTTTAAACTCCTCATCCCCACTTACTATAGCTTTTTCAATAGATACCATAATTGCAGTTTTTGATAGTGGAAGATTTTTTCCTTCTTCAAGGTTTTCTTCTTTTATCTTTTCTCTCATACTTCTTGGCATTACATCAAGGCTTCTAAGGTAATCTAAAATTTCTCCTCTGATTTTTATGTAGGCATATGTGGAGAACTTGGCCTTATCTTTGTCGTATCTGTCTATAGCTTTCATTAAGCCTATAATACCTGTATTAACAAGTTCATCAAAATCAATCTCCCCCTTAGGAAGCCGATAGTAAATTTTACTAGCTACTTTCTTAACAAGTGGTAAGTTTTCTAAAATAATCTGGTCTTTAGTCTTTTTGTCTAATACTTTTGTACTCATTACCCCCTTCTCAAAAATCTAAGGACTCTCCCCCAGAAAGACTGACCAGATTCAACTGGTACACTCTCCCCGAGCTCCTTAGAGCTTATTTTTTTTAATTCTATAGTATATCTATCTTTAGAAAATATTTTACAAAAAATTTCTTTCTTTTTTATAGAAAATGTCATATTTTTTGTTTTCGGCAGTATTCCTGCAAGCTGTAAATCCATATCTAAAAATCTTTTTGCTGATTCTCTTAATCTATTATAAGTAACCATTCCTTCTCTTTTAGATTCTGCCATATTTACAATAAGTTTAAATTTTGAATACCCGTACAGCTTTCTTATAGATTTAATCAACGCATAAGCATCTGTCATTGATGTAGGTTCAGGAGTTACTATTATATAGCTTCTACTTGCTGCTCTAATAAAGGATATCACTCTATTATCTATTCCTGCTGAGGTGTCAATGAGAATATAGTCATATCTGTTTGATATATCTGAAAGTTTTTGGATAAGCCTTGTTAGAGCATAATCTTCTATTTCCCTTATCTCCTCAATACCTGAAAATCCAGGAAGTATATCTATATTTTCCTTTTTTTCGATTAAATTAGATATATCTGTCTCTTCAATAATTTTTCTTATGTCTTTTTTAGGTTTTAGATTTAATAGAACATGTATATTAGCCATTCCAACATCTGCATCAATCAAGAGAACTTTTTTATTAAAAAAATTTGCAAGTATGTAGGCAAAATTAACAGCAAAAGAAGTCTTTCCAACTCCTCCTTTTCCACTTGATATTGTTAAAAATTTGGTGTTATAGCTTTCAAGCTCTTTTTCCATAAGTTTTATAAGGTCTTTTGCCTGCTCATTCATATACTAACCCTTAAGAAAATAAGACGCTATAAGCTCTGGAGATAATATTTCTATATCTTCTGGAACTCTCTGTCCTGTGCTTATGTAAGATAAAGGTATTTCTGTTTTGTAGGGGACATTTAATAAAATTCCTGGTTTTTTTGTTTCGTCAATTTTAGACATAAGTAATGCATTAATGTTAAAGTACTGGCTGTAATTCTCAACTATTTCAAATGCATCTTCATTTTTGTAGTTACAGCTTAAAACAAGAACTGCAAAAAGCTCATCTAAAACGCCACTTAGAATTTCTTTAATCTCTCCAAGCCTCCAGTAATCATAATGACTTCTTCCTACAGTGTCTATCAGAACTATCTCATCTTCTCCTAAAACATCAACTATATTTCTAAGCTTTTTAGGCTCAGACACAGAGTAAAAAGGTACATTTAGTATATTTGCATATATTCTTCCCTGATGAACTGCTCCAACTTTGAAAGTATCTATACTTATAACACTTACCTTTTTCTTTTTATTTAGCACAAACTGGGAAGCTAGCTTAAATAGATTTGTTGTTTT
>JALWKR010000233.1 GCA_027081375.1 Persephonella sp. | reverse complement strand
TAGATTGTTGTTGTAAACATAAATAGATCCAAAATGATACAGCCCTTTTTCTTCGACTATGGTCTCAATAGGATCTTCTATATTTGATATATCTATAGAGGATATTTTAAATTTTCCAAGGGCTAAGATCTTATTTTCATCTATTAAATTTGCATCTAAAGGTTCATCTTGAAAATAAAATGATTTTAGGATTGTAGCAGTACACTGTTCTTCAGCCTTTCCATGAATAGCAAATAAAAGAATAAAGGAGAAAGAAAAAAATAAAAAAATTTCCCTTGTATAGAGGTTAAACATTATCTCCCCCTTGAGCAAATAATTAGTTGTTAATTTTAATAATAATATATTATTAAAGTAAAGACAATAAAAATATAACTTCTATATTTTTTGTATTTTTTCTTTTGCTTTTATTATGTTTGTTATAGTTTCATTTACAGGTGCTTTTAATCCTATTTCTTTTGCTAACTTAACAATAGCTCCATTTAGAGCATCAATTTCTGTTTTTTTTCCTGATTTTAGGTCTTGATACATAGATGGAAAGTGATTTTTTGTTGGAGGGATAAGTTTCTCATAAAAGTGCTTTTTGTATTCTTCAGGAGATTTCCAATTTAGCTCTATTCCTTTTTCCTTTGCAACTAAAAAAATTTCATCAATAATTCTATTCATTATTTCTCTAGTTTCCTTATTTTCAGCTAACGTTCCGTAGCTACACTCAAGGATGGCTCCAAGGGGATTTAAGGCACAGTTGTAAAGGATTTTGTCCCATAAAATCTTATAAACGTCAGGATCATAAGAAGCTGGAATACCTGAATGTTTTATAGTACAGACAACTTTCAGTATATTTTCTTCTAGAATTGTTCCTGAAGGATCTCCAACTCTAACATCATCAGCGTTTACAGTTACTTTTGCATGTCCTATTCTTAAAACCTGAGAACCAAATATAACTCTTCCAAGTAAAACATGTTTTTCTCCTAGTTCTTCTACTGCTGTTTCATAGTTTCCATAACCATTTTGAGCAATGAGGACAAGGGTTTTTTCTTTAACTAAAGGTTTTATACTTTCTACAGCCTGTTTTGTGTCGTAAGATTTCACAGTGATAATAACTAAATCTATTTCTTTATCTGGAATGTCATTAACATCAGAAAAAATACCATCTAGTTGTGCTTCATGATTACCCCAAATACCTTCTACTGAAACAGTATTGTTTTTAAAATAAGGAATATATTTATCTTTTGTTATTCCATAAACAGTATGACCATCTTTTTTTAAAAAAGTTGCAAAAACAGTCCCAAGAGCTCCTAATCCAAAAACAACTACTTTCATTTTTACCTCTTATGTAGTTTTTGAAAAAAAATATATTCTACAAAAATTATTTATTGGTTAATGTTTTTTCCACGAAAAGTTATTTATAATAAAAACGTAATTATCTAGAAGGTTTTTACATTGGACTATAGAAGTTGGGCAGAGATTGATTTAGAAAAACTTGATAAGAATGTTCAAAAGGTCTTCTCTTATACAGGAAAAAATATATTCGCTGTTGTAAAAGCTGATGCATACGGACATGGAGCTGTTGAGATAAGCAGATATCTTGATAAAAATCCTTATGTTACAAAACTTTGTGTTGCAACAGCTGAAGAAGGTAGAGAACTAAGAGAAGCAGGAGTTTCAAAAGATATTCTTGTTCTTGGAGGAATTCTCCCTGAAGAGATTTCCTATTTTAATAGATATAATCTAAAGCCTGTTATATCTGATTTTAAACAACTTTCATTAGTTAGTGAGCTAAACTGCAAAGGAGTTCATATTAAATTTGATACAGGAATGCACCGTCTTGGATTTTATAGAGAAACTCTTCCTAAAATAATAAAGTTTGTTAAAGAAAAAGGTATATATATAGAAGGTATTATGTCTCATTTTCCTTCTGCAGATGTTGATAGAAAACTTACAGAGAATCAGATAAAAGAGTTTAAAGAGATATACAGCTTTTTCCTTGAAAGAGGTTTTAAAATTCCATTTATACATATTCAAAACAGTGCAGGACTGGTTTATAAATGCGATTTTTGCAACGCTGTTAGAGTTGGACTTCTTCTTTACGGAGAAAAACCTACTGATAACTTTCCTATTCCTGTAGAAACAATTATGTCTGTCAAAGCGAAAGTTGTTTTAAAGAAAAAAATAAAAAAAGGAGATAAAGTTTCTTACTGTGGAACATTTGAAGCTCCTAAAAATATGGACATAGGAGTTGTTTCTTTTGGATATGCAGATGGACTTCCAAGGGATCTTTCAAATAAAGGATATTTCCTTATAAACGGTAAAAAAGCTAAAATCTTAGGAAATGTAACAATGGATATGACTATAGTGGATCTTACAGATATTAATGTGAAAGAGGGTGATCCTGTTTTGATAATAGGAAAGGATGGATATAGAGAGATAAAGTTCTCAGATGTTGCTAGAGCTTGCAACACTATTCCTTATGAAATAATGTGTAGAATATCTAAAAGGGTAAAAAGATTTGTAAAAAAGGGAAATTCAGAAAATGAAGAAAATACAGTATTCAAGGGAAATAGTATTTCTGTTTAGTGTGTTATTTGTTGGATTTTTATTTTCTGGATCTTTTTCTGAAGAAAACAAAGAAGAAAAATTTTCAAGGGGAAAGGCTTTATACTTATCTTACAGTTGTAACTCCTGTCATGCTCCTGATAGAAGAGTAGTTGGACCTTCTTTTTTAGAAATATCAAAAAGATACGGAACAAGCGAAAAGGCTATAGAAAAAGTTGCAAGGCTTATTATAAAACCAAATCCTGCTAACTGGCCAGGATTTGCCTATATGCCTCCATTTAATATCCCCTGGGAAGATG
>JALWKR010000232.1 GCA_027081375.1 Persephonella sp. | reverse complement strand
TCATATATGATCCAGAAACAGGGGAACAACTTTATCCATAAGAGGTAAAAATGAAGAAACTTGAAAAGGCCACTTTTGCTGGTGGTTGTTTTTGGTGTATAGAAGAGATATTTCATCAAACAGCAGGAGTTATTGATGCTATCTCAGGATACACAGGAGGGCATGTAAAAAATCCAACATATGAGCAAGTTTGTTCAGGAGGCACAGGCCATAGGGAAGCAGTGCAGGTTATATATGATCCAGAAAAAATATCTTATGAGGAGCTTTTAAAAATATTTTTTGCAAACATAGATCCAACAGATGAAGGTGGACAGTTTTTTGACAGAGGAGAGCATTACAAAACAGCAGTTTTTTATCACAATGATTATCAAAAGAAAAAGGCTAAGGAGTTTATAGAAAAGTTAAATAAATCAGGCTTATTTAAAAAACCTGTTGCAACGCAGGTTTTACCTGCAAAAGAGTTTTATCCTGCAGAAGACTATCATCAAGACTACTACAAGAAAAATCCTGCTCACTACTATATGTATAAAGAGGGTTCAGGAAGAAAAAGATGGGCTGAAGTTGTAGGAGAAAAAATAAAAAAAGTTTTATAAAAGGCTGCTGAAAAGCAGCCTTTTGTTTAATGTTTAAAATGTCTCATCTCTGTAAATACCATAGCTATTCCATGTTCATCTGCAGCTTCTATAACTTCTGGATCTCTTATAGAACCTCCTGGCTGAATAATTGCCTTTATTCCATGTTTAGCAGCTTCATCAACACTATCTCTAAATGGGAAAAATGCTTCAGATGCAAGCACAGCTCCTTCTGTTGAAAATCCAAACTCTTTAGCTTTTTTAACAGCTGTTTCTAAGCTATCTACTCTCGATGTCTGTCCAGGACCTATTCCAACTGTTGCTTTGTTTTTAGCTATAACAACAGAGTTAGACTTTACATGTTTAACAACTTTCCATGCAAATAGCAGGTCTTCAACTTCTTCAGGAGTTGGTTCTCTTTTTGTCACCACATTCCACTCTTTATAAAGCTGAAGGTCTCTATCCTGAACCAAAAGACCTCCACTAATTCTTCTGTACTCTAAACCTTCAGGCTTCTTAAAGAAGTTTTTAATCTTTACAAGCCTGAGATTTTTCTTTTTTTCTTTTAAGAAAGCTAAAGCATCTTCATCAAAATTAGGAGCAATAATCACCTCTAAGAAAATCTCTGTTAAAGCTTTTGCTGTATCTAAATTCACAGACTTGTTGAAAGCCACAATTCCACCAAAAGCAGATTTTGGATCTCTTGCAAGGGCTTCTCTATAAGCTTTTTCCTGAGTTTCAGCTATTGCCACACCACAAGGATTGTTATGTTTAACAATAACACATGCTGTATCTTCAAACTCTTTTACAAGGTTAACTGCAGCTTCAACATCTAAAAAGTTGTTATAAGACATCTCTTTTCCGTGGAGAACCTCACTTTCAGCTACAGATAGCCCTTTGTATTCAACAGGAGAAATATACATTGCTGCTTCTTGATGGGGATTTTCTCCATATCTTAGGGATTGCTTTTTTCTTACAGGAATAGAAAGTTCCTCAGGAAACTTATCGTTTATTCCAAACTTTTCATTTAGTACGTGAGATATTACACTGTCATAAAAAGCTGTATGTCTAAAAGCCTTTAATGCAAGGTTTCTTCTTGTTTCTAAAGATGTATCTCCTTTTTCTTTAAGCTCATATAAAACAAAATCATAATCGTCTGGATCTACAATAATTGTTACAAATTTGTGGTTTTTAGCAGAAGCTCTAACCATAGCAGGTCCGCCTATATCAATGTTTTCAATAATTTCATCTAAATCTGCACCTTTTTTTACAGTTTCTTCAAATGGATAGAGATTAATAGCAACAATATCTATAGGTTCTATCTCCTGCTCTGCTAACTGTTTCATATACTCAGGATTATCTCTTACTGCTAGTAAACCTCCATGAATTTTAGGGTGAAGGGTTTTAACTCTTCCTCCCATTATTTCAGGAAAACCTGTAATTTCTGAAACCTCTATTACAGGAATTCCATTTTCTCTTAAAACTCTTGCTGTCCCTGAAGAAGAAATAATTTCATACCCTAGCTCCACAAGCTCCTTTGCAAAATCCACAACGCCTCTTTTGTCAGAAACAGAAATCAATGCCCTTTTTTTCATTCTTTTACCTCATTTAAAAATATTTTTAAAAATTATTAAATTATAAAAAAAGTTGATAAGATTTTCTTTGCTCATTTATTATTATCATAAAAACTTTTAAAGAGAGGTAATATGGAAAAATTTACAGTAATTGCAGGACCTTGCGTAATAGAAAGTAAAGATGTATGCTTCCAGGTTGCAGAAGTTTTAAGAAATCTTCAGGATAAATTTACAGATGTAAGATTTGTTTTTAAATCTTCTTTTGATAAGGCAAACAGAAGCTCTCATGAGAGCTTTCGTGGAAAAGGAATGGAATATGGGCTAAAAGTATTAGAAGAAGTGAAAAAAGAGTTTAATCTTCCTGTTCTAACGGATATTCATGAGAGTTATCAGGCTGAACCTGTTGCAGAAGTTGTTGATATTCTTCAGATACCTGCGTTTTTGTGTAGGCAGACAGATTTAATTTTAGCTGCTGCTGAAACAGGAAAGGAAGTTAACGTTAAGAAAGGTCAGTTTTTGGCTCCATGGGATACAAAGAATATTATTGAAAAACTAAAATTTGGTGGAGCAAAAAAGTTTTATCTAACAGAAAGGGGAGTTTCTTTTGGATATAATAACCTTGTAGTTGATTTTAGAAGTCTGCCTATTATGAAACAGTTTGCACCTGTTATATTTGATGCTACTCACAGTGTTCAACTTCCAGGAG
>JALWKR010000231.1 GCA_027081375.1 Persephonella sp. | reverse complement strand
GGGGACAACGTAGAGTTAACAGTAGAGTTAATGGTGCCTGTAGCTATAGAAGAGCAGATGAGATTTGCTATTAGAGAAGGTGGTAGAACTGTTGGTGCTGGTGTTGTTACTCAAATCATTGAATAATTAGAGGTGGAAAGATGCAGGAGAAAATTAGAATAAAATTAAAGGCTTTTGATCCAAAAGTTTTAGATCAATCTGTTAAGCAAATTATAGAAACTGTTAAAAGAAGTGGTGGGGTCATTAAAGGCCCTATCCCTCTTCCTACTCAAAGGAAAGTGTGGTGTGTACTTAGATCTCCACACAAATTTGAGCAATCAAGGGAACATTTTGAAATGAGAATTCACAAAAGGCTTATTGATATTGAGAATGCTTCTCCTCAAACAATAGAAGCACTTATGGATATAAGCCTCCCTGCTGGGGTAGATGTTGAAATAAAATTAAGCTAATAAGAAGGAGTGAGTGCAATGCCAAAAGGCATAATTGGAAAAAAGATTGGAATGACAAGAGTTTTTAAAAATGGGAAAGCTATACCTGTTACAGTTATACAGGTTGAACCTAATTATGTAGTTGATATAAGAACAGAAGAAAAAGATGGATATTCTGCTGTTGTTTTAGGTGCAGGGGAAAGAAAAGAAAAAAGAACACCTAAACCTCTTCTTGGAGTTTTCAAAAAGGCAGGAGTAAAACCTCTAAAAACTCTTTCTGAGTTTCCTTTAAAAGAAGGAGAAGAACTTCAGCTTGGACAGGAAGTAAAAGTAGAAGAGGTTTTTGAGAAGGGAGACTTAGTTGATGTAACTGGAACATCTAAAGGAAGAGGATTCGCTTCTGCTATGAAAAGATGGGACTTTAGTGGATTTAGAAAGTCTCACGGTTCAAGATATCACAGAGCTATAGGTTCTATCGGTGCCTGTGAAGATCCAGGTAGAGTGTGGAAAACAAAAAGAATGCCTGGACATTACGGAAATGAAAAGATAACTGTTTTAGGACTTGAAGTTGTAGATATTCTTCCAGAAAAGAACGTAATACTTGTTAAAGGTTCTGTACCTGGTGCTCCTAACTCAGTAGTTAAATTAAAAGAAAGTGTAATCTTACAAAGAAGAAAAGGACAAAGAAAATTAAAAAGGTCTAAAGAAGCTTACGCTTCATAAATCAAAAGAATGAGGTAAGAGTAGATGGAAGCTAATGTAGTTAACATAAATAAGGAAAATGTTGGAACTGTAAATCTAAATGATAATGTTTTCAACACAGAAGTAAAAGAACATACAGTATGGGAAGTTATTAAGTGGCAGTTAGCTGCAAGAAGAGCAGGAACTGCTTCAACAAAAACAAGAGCAGAAGTTAGAGGATCAAGGAGAAAAATCCTTCCTCAGAAGGGAACAGGTAACGCGAGACACGGAGATAGAAAGGCTAACATCTTTGTAGGTGGTGGAGTAGCTCATGGTCCACATCCAAGAGACTACTACTATGCTTTACCTAAGAAGGTTAGAAAGAAAGCATTAAAAGGCGTTCTTTCTATGAAATTAAAAGATGGAGAGTTAACTGTAATAGAAGACTTTACCTTTGATGAGCCAAAAACAAAAAAAGCTATAGAAGTTTTAAAGAATTTTGGTTTAGAAAAATCAAAAGTTTTACTTGTTCTTTCTGAGAAAGATAACAATGTGATTAAGTCATTTAGAAATCTTCCAAAGGCTAAGGTTTTACTTGTAGAAGGGCTTAATACGTATGATATTCTCAATGCTGATCATGTTCTTGTAACTAAATCAGCTGTGGAAAAAATTAATGAGAGGTTAGGATAATGAGCGGAAGAAATCCTTATGATATTCTTATTCGCCCTGTCCTCACAGAAAAGGCAGTAAGATTAAATGAAAAGGAAAACAAACTGGTTTTTGAAGTTGCAATGGATGCTAATAAGATAGAAATAAGAAAGGCTGTGGAAGATATTTTAGGTGGAGGTGTTAAAGTTAAAGAAGTAAGAACAATGATTGTTAAGCCAAAACAGAAGAGAGTTGGCTTTGGAAAGCCAGGTTATACAAAAAAATGGAAAAAAGCCATTGTTAAAGTAGAATCAGAAGAACCAATAAACATAGCAGAATTAATATAGAGGTGAAATAAAAATGGGTGTTAGAAAATTAAAGCCTGTTACAAATGGAACAAGACATGCAATTTTATATGATTTCTCAGAAATCACTAAAAGTGAGCCTGAAAAATCATTAGTTGTTCCTTTAAAGAAAAAAGCTGGAAGAAATAATCAAGGAAGAATAACTGTAAGACATAAAGGCGGTGGCCATAAGAGACTTTACAGAATAATTGATTTCAAAAGAGACAAATCTGGAGTTCCAGCAAAGGTTGCAGCTATTGAATATGATCCTAACAGATCTGCAAGAATAGCTCTTCTCCATTATGCTGATGGAGAAAAGAGATATATTATCTGGCCAGAAGGATTAAAAGTTGGAGATGTTGTTCAATCTGCAACATGGGAAGCCATTGAAAACGGAGTTGAAGTTCCTGAGATAAAAGTAGGAAACGCTCTTCCATTAGAGAAAATACCTGTAGGTACTTTTGTTCATAACATAGAGCTCACTCCAGGAAAAGGTGGACAGCTTGCAAGAGCTGCAGGAATGTCAGCCCAAATTCTTGGTAGACAGGGAGATTACATACAGCTAAGACTTCCATCAGGAGAAATAAGATTAGTTCATAAAAAATGTATGGCTACAATAGGTACAGTTGGATTACAGGAACATGAGCTTATTAAGCTTGGAAAAGCTGGTAGAGCTAGATGGCTAGGAATAAGACCTACTGTTAGAGGTACTGCAATGAACCCTGTGGATCACCCTCACGGTGGTGGTGAAGG
>JALWKR010000230.1 GCA_027081375.1 Persephonella sp. | reverse complement strand
CCCACCTGTTGTTATTTATGCAAAAGGAAATCTGCCTATTAGTAATAACAGTATATCTGTGGTAGGAAGTAGAAAATTCTCTTCTTATGGAAAGGTGGTTACAGAAAAGTTTGTATCTCAGCTTTCTGAAAATAATATAAATATCGTTTCAGGACTAGCAGTAGGAATAGATTCTATTGCCCATAAAACAGCTTTAAAAAAAGGTGGATTTACCACTGCTATTTTAGGCTCTGGAGTTGATGTGATATTTCCTAAAGAAAACAGAAAACTGTACTGGGAAATAGTTGAGAAAGGATGTGTTTTATCTGAATATCCTCCTGGAACAAAACCAACAAGGTATACTTTTCCTCAAAGAAACAGAATTATAGCAGGATTATCCTACGGAACTATTGTTACAGAAGGGTCAAAAACATCTGGAGCTTTAATAACAGCAAAACTCGCCAATGATTATGGAAGAGTTGTGTTTTCAGTTCCAGCTAACATTAACAATCCTCTAGCAGAAGGAAACAACCAGCTTATAAAAGAGGGAGCAGTTCCACTAACAGAATTGGACGATATAAAGATAAATATTCCTTTTATGTTTAATGATGTAGAGATTAAAAATACTGAAAATATAGGATTATCAAAAGAAGAAATAGAAGTTTTAAAACTTCTTGTGGAGCCAAGACATATAGACTTTATTATTGAAAGTACAGGGTTTTCTTTTGAAAGAGTATCTGAAATTCTTTTCAATCTAGAACTAAATGATCTTGTAGAAAGCAAAGATGGTTTTTACATAAGGAAGTGAACTATTTTTAGTTTAATAAGCCTAAATTTTTCATTTTTGTTCTTAGCTGTTTTCTAGATATTCCTAGTTTTTCTGCGGCTTTTGTTTGATTCCAGTTAGTTTCTTTAAGAACTTTTAAAATAACTCTCTTTTCTATTTCAAGAAGGTTTGTATCTGAAAGAGATGTGTCAACTTCTTCAATTCTTTCCTGTTTTTTTCTTTTTAATATCCTTGGTGGAAGATGTTCTTCTTTTATTATATCGTGCTGGCACATTACAACAGCTCTTTCTATTGCATTTTCAAGTTCCCTTACATTCCCTGGCCAATCGTACTCCATAAAAATATCTAAAACTCTATCATCTATATCTACTATGTTTTTGTAGTTAATTTTGTTGAACTTTTCTAAGAAATGTTTTGCAAGAAGGGGAATATCCTCTTTTCTTTCTCTTAGAGGAGGAATTTTAAGGTTTATAACATTAATTCTGTAAAAAAGGTCTTCTCTAAATGAACCTTCTTCTACCATCTGCTCCAAATCTCTGTTTGTTGCCGCTATTATTCTGCACTTAACAGGAATTGTCTTTGTTCCACCTATTCTGTAAAACTCTCTTTCTTGCAGTACCCTTAAAAGTTTTGCTTGAGGTAGAGGCTGAAGTTCTCCAACTTCATCAAGAAAAAGAGTTCCTTCCCCTGCAAGTTCTATTTTTCCTATTTCCCTTGATGAAGCTCCTGTGAAAGAGCCTTTCTCATGTCCAAAAAGCTCATTTTCAAATAGTTCAACAGGTATTGCAGAGCAGTTTATTCCAATAAATGGAAAATCTTTTCTTTTAGATAGAAAGTGTATAGCTCTTGCTACAAGTTCTTTTCCTGTTCCACATTCTCCTTCTATCAGTACAGTAGCTTCACTTTTACTTACAATAGATATATCTTTAAAAAGCTGCTTCATCTTTGGGCTTTTTCCTATAATTCCGCAAAACTCATTCTTTTCCTCAATATTTTCCTCTCTGCCTGTGTAAAATTGGAGAATTTTTAGAAGATCATCAAAATCTATTGGTTTTGCTATGTAGTGAGATGCCCCTTCCTTCATTGCCTCTACAGCTCCATTTATTGAGCCGTAAGCTGTTATCATAATAAACGGTTTATTAGGTTCAAAGCTTCTAAAAAATCTTAAAATTTCTATTCCTGTTCCATCAGGGAGCTTATAATCACTAAGAACAATATCAAATGTTTTTTCTTTCAAAATTTTTAATGCCTTTTCTTTATTTTCTGCTGTTTCAACAAAAAAGTTATTATCCTCTAAAAACTTTTTAATAATTGTGATTATATTTGCTTCATCATCTATTAAAAGAACCTTTTTTTTGTCCATACATACCACCTTTTACAGAGAAATTGCACATATAAGATAATCAAAAAATGGAAAAAATGGAATTGTTTCTTAGGTTAATTGTTGTTAACCTGTGTTTTTAGAAATATTATAAAAATATAGTTTTTATATCTAATATAAAAGGTGTAAAAATGAGAATAATATTTATATTTTTGTTTTTCTTTGTGTCTTTTATTCAAGCCCAAGAAGTTCATAAAGCAGTTATTGATTTAAGAACAGGAGATATTTCTAGATTTGAAAACAGCATTTTAAAGGGAATTCCTTATGTTATAGAAACATACAGAAATAAACTTGAAGATCTAAAAGTTGTTGTAGTAGCCCATGGGAATAGCTACAAATTTTTTCTAAAGGATTTAAAAAATACTCCTTATGAGAAAGAAAAAAATCTTGTTAAAAAACACAAAGAGATAGGTGAAAGATTAAAAAATCTTGTTAAGACATATAACGTAAGATTTGAAATATGTGAAGCAGGGATGAGAGCAAGAAAAATACCTGCTGAAAAACTTTATCCTTTTGTTAAGCCTGCTCCAACAGCTTTAAACAGTATTATCTATTGGCAGGAAAAAGGATACAAATATATGCTTTTTGATTAGGACACCGTTCAGAGGTGATAAAAGATGATAAAAACTATTAAAAAGTTAGCAAAAAAACCTCTTACTAAGTGTCCTTCGCCTACCTCTCTATGGGGTAGGGATGTACTATCCGTTATCCTTACCAA
>JALWKR010000229.1 GCA_027081375.1 Persephonella sp. | reverse complement strand
GTGAGAAAAATAGAAGAGTTGAATTTGTTATAAAAATACAAGGATAAAAAATGGCTAAGAAGAAAAAAGAAGAATGTCCCAGTGTTCCAGCTTGGATAATAAGTTTTAGTGATTTAATGTCCCTTCTCCTTACATTTTTTATTCTTTTGTATTCTATGTCAGTTCTCGACATAAAAAAATTAATGAAATTCTTATGGTATTTTCAGGGAGAACCAAAATTTGAAGCAATAAAAGCAGTTCAGGTTATACCCCCTATATCTCTTATGAGAGAAGATATGGCAAAACTCTTAAGAGAAAGAGTTGATCGAATTCTTCCTCCTCATGCTTTCCAGATAGCTGTTATAGAGGATTATATAATAGTAAGGCTATTCAATGACGTAACTTTTAAAGAAAACTCTGCTCAGCTAACAGACAAAGCAAAAAATGCCCTAAAAAGTGTAGCTACAGTTTTACAATCTCTAGATAGTTCCCTTGGAGAAATACTTATAGAAGGACATGCAAATAGAGAGGAAAAAGATCCTTGGACTTTATCTGAGAAAAGGGCTCTAAAGGTAGCAGAGTTTCTTATATCTCAAGGAGTTGACCCTAAAAAAATTTCTGTTACAGCATATGGAGATACAAAACCTTTATACACATGGAACCATCCCCTTTTAATAAGAAGAAACAGCAGAGTAGAAATAAAAATAAAGTTAAAGCAGATTAGAAAAGATGTTTTAGAAAATAAAAAAGAAAAAGGCTTTTTTTAAGAATATCTACTAAAAAGAAGCAGGCTTAAAAAAGCCCGCCGTTTATATACTATTTTTCAATCTCTCCTGTTAGATACATCTCAATAATTTTACAGAGAGTATGTTCAAGGGTTAAATGAACTTCTTGAATTCTAGCTGTATTGCTGTGCCTTACTATAAAAGCTTTATCTACAATATCCTTTAGTTTTCCACCATCTTTTCCTAAAAAACCAACTGTAAAAATTCCCATCTCCTTAGCTTTCTCAACAGCTTTTATCACATTTTCAGAATTTCCACTTGTTGATATACCAACTAATATATCTCCTTTTTCACCTAAAGCTTCTACCTGTCTTGAAAAGACTTTATCAAACCCGTAATCATTTCCAATTGCTGTTAAAGCAGATGTATCTGTTGTTAAAGCTATTGCTGGAAAGGCTTTTCTCTCCTTTTCAAATCTTCCTACAATCTCAGCTGCAAAATGCTGGCTGTCTGCAGCACTTCCTCCATTTCCACATATTAGAATTTTATACCCAGCTTCCAATCTTTTTCCCATTAATATTCCAAGGTTAACTATAGCCTCTGCATATTCTTCAACAAAAGCCTTTTTTAAAGATGCACTTTCATCAAAAATATCCATAACTAAATCAACCATATTTATTCCCTCCTACTTCTCAAAAATTTCGCTAAAATTTTATAAGATTAGCTATTAAAAAATAAAATTCCTTTGGAGACAAAATGTTAAGAGTTTTTAGAGAGTTTTTTAATCTAATAAAAGCTACCATTCTTATTATTATTCTTTTTTTACCTATTTACTTTATTACACCTTCAAATGAAAATGCAAATAAAAATGCGATAAAGAAAGTAAATCCTGAAGATTTCAAAGTAGAAATAGGAAAAGAAGGGGGAATTTTGCACAGAGCTTTAGCAGGAGATGCGAAAACATTTAATCCTGTTATGGCACAGGAAACAACCTCAACAGCTGTTATAGGAGTATTGTTTAACGGTTTAACAAAAACAAATGTAAAAACTCTTTTACCAGAGCCAGATCTAGCTGAAAGATGGGAGGTTGATAGCACAGGAACAAAATGGAAGTTTTATATAAGAAAAGATGCAAAATGGTTTGATGGAAAACCTGTAACTGCCGATGATGTGGTTTTTACATACAATCAGATATATTACAATCCTGATATTCCATCTTCAGCAAAAGATATTCTGACAGTAGAGGGAAAAAAGTTTATAGTTAAAAAGATAGACACACATACAGTAGAGTTTATTATTCCAAAACCTTTTGCTCCTTTTCTACAGGCTGTAGGACAGCCTATACTACCTAAACATGTTTTAGAAAAGTCAGTAAAAAATAAAACTTTCACATCAACATGGGGAATAAACACTCCACCAGAAAAACTTATAGGAACTGGACCTTACAGATTAAAAAAATATATTATAGGACAGTTTGCTGAATATGAGAGAAACCCTTACTACTGGGAAAAAGACCCTAAAGGACAGAAAATTCCATATATTCCTAAAATAAAAGCCCAGATTATTGGAGACCCTGATGTTAGACTTGTTAAGTTTTTAACAGGGGAAACAGATTATTACGGAGTAAGGGCATCAGATCTTCCTGAATTAGTTCCAAAAGCAAAAGAAAAAGACTTTACCATATATAACCTTGGAGCAACTCCTTCAACACTGTTTGTAGTTTTTAACCAAAACCCAAAAGCACCAATCCCAAAATACAAACTAAAATGGTTTCAAAACACAAAGTTTCGTCAGGCTATTTCCTATGCAACAGATAGAAAAGGTATAATAAATATTGCTTATAACGGTTTAGCTTATCCTATATATACAGCTGTAACCCCTGCAAACAGAAGACTTTTTGATGAGAACTACTATCCTAAGTATCCATTTAACTTGGAAAAAGCTAAACAGCTTCTTTTATCAATAGGTTTTCACGAAGGAGAAGATGGATATCTGTATGATAAAGAAGGACATAAACTTTCCTTTACTTTAATAACAAACTCAGGAAACAAGGAAAGAGAGATTATAGGAAATATACTAAAAGATGATTTAAAAAAGATAGGAATAGAAGTTAACTTTCAGGCAATAGATTTTAATAACCTTGTAACAAGACTTATGTCAAACTA
>JALWKR010000228.1 GCA_027081375.1 Persephonella sp. | reverse complement strand
GCTTTACAAGGATCTTTAAAAAATCTTTTTAATTATGGATTTGAGTTTTACGGTTATATTGAAACCTCAAATTTAGGACAGACATATCAACTTTCTGTTGTAAATAAGTTTGTTCCCTTTAGAAATACTGTTTCTTTAAGTCTTTTTAGGAATATACAGATACACAGAATATTTAATCTTATAGAGAGAGGGTATAAGCTTTCTGTAAGTAAGAAAAAGGATAAGTATAGGTCTTTTAGTTTAGGTTTTGAATACAAGGATAATTCTTTAGAAAATCAGAATTTTTTTAAAGAAGGTAGTTATCTTTCATATAAGTTTTCTTACCTTTACAAAGATATTCATGGTATTCCTAAAGTAAATCCTTTGAAAGGATATAACTTTAAATATGGAGTTTATCTAGACTTTGGGGATTTTACAATTCAGAAATTTCTTTTCTCCTACAGATATTTTTATACATGGAAGTTCTTAACTTTTGCACCTAATTTATCTTTAGGTTATATACTACAGAAGTTAAAAAATATCCCTCCTTCTGAAAGATTTTATCTTGGTGGTATATCAAACTTAAGAGGATTTTCTTATGAACAGGTGGCAGGAGAAAATAAGAAAGGAGGAAAATCCTTTGTTTTATTTAACGGAGATATAAGATTTCCTGTGTATAAACCTGTTAATCTTTACGGATTTATGTTTTATGATGCTGGAAATGTTTATGAAAATTTTTCTCAACTAAAAGGTCTGTACATGAGAAATTCTGTAGGTTCTGGTATCTATGTTCCTACTCCTGCAGGTTCTTTTACACTGTATTTTGCGTATAATCTAAATAAAAAAGATAATGAAGACAGATACAGAATAGAGTTTAGTATTGCTGCTGAGTTTTGATATATAATTTTTAAACTTCAAAGAAGGAGCTTTTATTATGTTTGGAATAGGATTTTCTGAGCTTATATTAATTTTTGTTGTTGCATTACTTGTTTTAGGTCCTAAGAGACTTCCTGAAGTTGCAAAAACATTAGGTAGATTTTATAGAGAGATTCGCTCAACAGTGGATGAGGTAAAGTCTGTTGTAACAAACGAAGAAACCCATTATCAACATCCTCATCACCATATTCCTCCCCAAACAACTAAAACAAAAAAAGACAGTTGGGAAGATGAATTTGATAAAGAAATAAAAGAAACATCTGCTAAGAAAGAAGAATATCAGCCTAAAAGAGAAAAAATATCCTTCAAAAAACAAAATAAAATAGAGGAAAAGTCTGAGGAAAAAGATGAGCCAAGAGCATAAAACTCCTGAAGAGTATGAAGCTCCAATAACAGAGCATTTAGCAGAACTTAGAACAAGGCTTTTTAGGAGTTTAGTTGCTATAGCTATAGCAACAGTTATTGTTTTTACTAAAGTAGATTTTTTCTTTAAGATCTTTAAAGAGCCTTTAAATAGAGTTTTCCCTGATCTAAAGCTGGTTGCTTTAACTCCAACAGAATCTTTTTTTACAGCTTTTAAAATAGCTATGCTTGTAGGTTTTGTTATTGCTTCTCCATATGTTTTTTACCAGATATGGAAGTTTATAGAACCTGCTTTATATGAAGAGGAGAAAAAACTTGTAGTTCCTTTTGTATCTTTTACAACAGTGTTTTTCATATCAGGAGCACTGTTTGCATACTTTGGGGTTTTGCCTTTAGCTATAAAGTTCCTTTTAACATTTGGTTATACGCAGCTTGATGTAGAAGCTATGATTTCTGTAAGTTCATATATATCTTTTGTTGTTAGACTTATTCTAGCTTTTGGAATTACCTTTGAACTTCCTGTTATCTTATCTCTCCTGGCTCGACTTGGGCTTGTAACTCCTAATGCTCTTGTAAAGTTTAGACCTTACTTTGTTGTTGCTGCGTTTGTAATGGCAGCGGTTTTAACTCCCCCTGATATTGTAAGTCAGGTATTTCTTGCTATGCCTTTAATTGTTTTCTATGAAATCTCTATTATTATGGCAAAAATACTTTACCCAAGAAGTGAAAGAAGTAAAGCAGAACAAACATAAGGAGTAAGAAATGGATATAAGAACATCAGATATAGATAGAAAACGTATATATAAACTTATGACTAGCACAATTGTTCCAAGACCTATAGCATGGATATCTACTGTAAGTAAAGATGGGGTTTTTAATGTAGCTCCTTTCAGTTATTTTGCAGGAGTTTCAAGCTCTCCACCTCTTTTAATGGTTTCAGTAGGAAGTAAGGAAACAGGAGAAAAAAAAGATACGTGGAAGAATATAGAAGAAACAGGAGAGTTTGTTGTAAACATTGTTACAAAACAGCTCCTTGAAAAGATGAACATCACATCTGTGGCTTTTGATGAAGATATAGATGAGTTTAAAGAAGCAGATTTAACTCCTGAACCATCTTTGATAGTTAAAGCTCCTAGGATAAAGGAAAGTCCTATAAATATAGAATGTAAGAAGTTTGAAATAATAAACATTGGAAAAATGGGAATAATATTTGGTGAAATAGTAAACTTTCATATAAAAGATGAGCTTTTAAATGAAAAAGGTTATGTTGATACAAAGAAAATAGAAATAGTTGGAAGATTAGGAGGAGCTGAATACTGTATAATATCAGAAAACAATACTATAGAAATTAAAAGACCTGACTTAGGTAAAAAGGGATGAGAAGTAGCAAGAAAAAAATCCTTAATGATTTTAAAGAGTATTTAAAAAGAGAAAACCTAAAATTTACCCCTCAAAGAGAAGAGATTTTAAATGAGATTTTAAAAACAAAGGGTCACTTTGAAGTAGAAGATATTGTTTACTCCTTAAAAAACAAAAAGAAAAATGTTTCGAGAGCTACAGTTTATAGAACGTTAGCTATATTGAAAGATTTAGGAATTGTAAATGAAGTTATAAAGTATAAAAATAAAACAATATATGAGCTTGGATTAACAAAACATCATGATCACTTAATATGTGTAAACTGTGGAAAGATAATCGAGTTTTTTAACTCAAAACTTGAAAAGCTACAGGACAAAATATGTAAAGATTATAGTTTCCACCCAATGTCCCACAGACTTGAGATATATGGACTGTGCAAAGACTGTTATGACAATCAAAATAAAATTTCTTAGCTTTTTTATTTTTTCTTTATTTTTCCTATCTAGAGCAAACGGGTATACAGTAGATCAGTTAATATCTATAGCAGAAAAAAATAATCCTGAGCTTTTAAAAATACAAAAAGAACTAAATGTACTTAAAAAGAAAGTAAAAGTGGCAAAAAGACTATTTAATCCGTCTATATCTGTTTCTCTAAAAGGAGATAAACTTTTAAAGGAACCTTTAGAATCAGGAAGAATATACATAAAGCAGTATGTACCTTATCCCAAAAAGCTAGATATTCAAAGAAATATAGAAAAGAAAAGGTATCTGTCAGATTACTATCTTTTAATATCAAAAAAAGAAAATATTTTTTCCCAGATATATCAGTCAGCTTATAAAATCTGGTTTATCGATGAGAATATAAAGGCGTATAAACATCTTTTAAGTTTATTAGAAAAAATAAAAAATCCCGATAAAAAAGAAGACAAGTTAAGAGTGTCCTTTATAAAGGATTATTTAAAAATAAAAATAAAAAAACATATATATGAAAAGAGAGTTCAGCTTTCAAAATTAACTAAACTTGTGAACAAAGAAGTAACATCTGTTAGTATTAAACCTGCCCAGGTTAGCAAGATAAAAATTTCCAAAGATACTCTATTAGAAAAAATAAAAGAAAGTCCATTTTACAAAAGTGTAGAGGCAGATATAGATAAAGCAAAAGAAGTATATAGATTAACAAAACTAGTTTACTATCCAGACTTTACAATATCAGCTAGAATTGATACAGGAGGAAGTTTAACAGATGCTTTATCTGTTGGAATAGGAGTTAAAATTCCTATATGGAGAACAATAAAACAGGAACAGGAAGTTTTATCTAAAAGCATAGAAGTAATTACAGAAAAAGAAAAGTTAATGTTTATCTACAATCAGTTAAAGTATGAAATTGAAAAAAGTTTATCATATATCCAGCTTGCAAAAGATATACTGCCAGTGCTAAGGAAAAACACAAAGAACCTCAAAAAAGAGTTTTTAATTAGAGCTGAAAAAGATAAAGATGCAGTTCTTTTTTTAAAACCTTTAGAGGATCTGCTTAATTTATATACTGAGATTAACCGAAATATATATGAGGCAAATACACATTTTATAAAAATAAAAGCTGTACTGGGGGAACTGTGAAAAGTATAACAACAATAATTTTAGCAGGAGGGGAGAGTAAAAGAATGGGGAGAGATAAAGCTTTTCTCTTATGGAAAGGTAAAACATTTTTAAGACATATTCTTGAAAGAGTTTCTCAATTTTCAGATGAGATAATTATTTCTGCAAATAAAGAAGAAAGCATTTATAAAAAGCAGTTAGAAGGTATAAAAAAGCCTGTAAAAATTATAAAAGATAAAAATCCATATTCAGGTCCTTTAAACGGAATTGTAAGCTGCTTTAAAAGTATATCCTATGATAATGTTTTTATAGCTACCTGTGATACTCCTGATATAAATCTGAACACAGTTAGATTTCTTTTTGACAGCATAAAAGGGTATGATGCTGTAATTCCTGTTATAAACGGTAAATTTCAGCCTCTTAATACATTTTATACAAAAGAATCTATTTCTGTAGCTAAGCATCTATACGAAAAGAATGTTAAATCTCTTTTTAAATGGGTTGAAAATATAAATGCCAACTTTGTTCCAGATAAGGACTTTATTAAATATGATCTTTCCCTTTCTATGTTCAGAAGTATTAACACCCCTGAAGAATACAGAAAATTCTTGCTTCAAAAAGAATTGTAAAAATTATTTACAATTATATCTTTTCTATCTTAAAATAAACTCTCTAAACTTGGAGGGGTTTTATGGTTCTTAGGAAAAAAAGGAAAAATGTTTTTATAAAGTATGTTCTTATACTGCTTATAATTCTTGTAGCTGTTACTGTTGGCTTTTTATCTTTACCTAAAATGGAACAGACTATAGAAGAAACAATAATAAATGAAGCTATTTTACCTGATATATCAGACAAGTTAGAGAAGTTTAAAAAAGAAATAATAGAAACTGCAAAACTTGAACGCAAAGATATAGCTAGCATTTTTCTTATTTCAAAATTGAAACAAACTTTTGAAAAAGAATTAGAGTTTATATTAAATCAGGACGTAAAGAGAGCTTATATTCTCTATAAAGATAAAGACGGAAAACTTAGATACATATTAGATGTATCTAAAACTTTAGAAAGGAAGAAATTCTGGGAGGTTTATAACGCTGATCCTGAGTTTATAGAAAAACTATTAAACTTAACAAAAAAAACTGTATATAAAACAGAAAAAGATGGGAAGATTTTTATAAGATACATAGATCCAATAAAGGAAAATAAACAGATAAAAGGATACATCCTTTTAGATCTTTCAGTTCGTAAGTTTTATGGAATTCTATCTTTAATGAGAAAGATAAAATTTATCTTAGGCACTATACTAGCTTTGGTTTCCGTATTCATTATCTACTTTATCTATCAATCTATAAGATATAGAAAAGAACTTGAAAAAATGTATCTTGATCCTTTAACAGGAGCATATAACAGACATTTTATGTACGATCATATAGACCTTTTTAAAATGGATACATATACAGTTTTTATAATAGATGTGGATTTCTTTAAAAGGATTAACGATACATACGGCCATGAAGTTGGAGACTTAGTTTTAAAGGAGATAGCAAATAGAATTAAAGAAAATCTGTCTGAAGATGATATTTTGATTAGATATGGTGGGGAAGAATTTATCCTGTTTAAAAAGTCAAATCCTGATACATCAACATATAAATACGATATGGTTCAGGTTGCAAGAAATATAAAGGATAGTGTTGGAAAACGTTATATAACTGTAAAAAATATTAAACTAAAGGTTACTTTATCTATAGGTATAAATCTATTTGATTATGAAAAATCAGTAGAAGAAGCAATAAAACATGCAGATATGGCACTGTACAAAGCTAAACAGAGAGGAAGAAACAGAATTGAGATATATAACACAAATCTTAAGTTTGAATCTAAAAACATAAATATAGTAAAAGAGGCAATTGAAGAAGATAGAGTTATATGTCATTATCAACCTATAGTTGATTTAGTTACAAAACGTATAACAAAGTACGAGTCTTTAGTTAGAATATTAACCCCTGATAAAAAACTTCTCTATCCAGGACAGTTTCTTGATGCTATAAAAAGAACATATGTAAATGTTGATTTAACAAAAAAAGTTATAGAGTACAATGCAAAAGTTCTTGATATATATAAAGATATTGAAATAAGTATTAACCTTTCTGCAATGGATATATACAACGAAGATATCATTTATCTCCTTTCAGCATTATTTGATAGAGAAAAAGCAGAGAGAGTAACAATAGAAATATTAGAATCAGAGGAGATAGAAGATTACGAGTACTTTAAAGAACAGGTTCAAAAAATTAAAGAACTTGGGTGTAAAATAGCTATTGATGACTTTGGAACAGGTTATTCAAACTTCTCCCATATTGTTCAGCTGAACCCTGACTATATAAAGGTAGATGGATCCCTTATTAAAAATATTGATTTAGATCCTAGATCTTTTTCTATTGTTAAAGCAATAAAGCTTTTTGCAGATGATTTAAAAATAGACATTATTGCAGAATTTATACACAACGAACAAGTTTTAAGAAAAGTAAAGTCTGTTGGAATTAGATACGGACAAGGTTTTTATCTTAAGAAACCTGTTGAATTTCAACTAAAAAAGGAAGAAGATTTTATACAAGCGTATGAAAGAGCTTTAATGCAAGGACAGGGTTTTTAGTAGATGAAAACTTCCGTAGGATGTTCTGGATATTTTTATTATTTTTTTAATGGAAATGCTTTAGTACTTAAAGAACTTCTTAATTAAACAGAAAAAATCCGCCAATTAGTATAGTAATAAGAAATAAAATCCATATATACTTTGCTACAAACCTATCTCCAAAAATCTGAACATAGAAGCTTTTAAAAAATGCATTAGACAAAGCAGCTAAAACAATTCCTTTTACTGCGACGGAAGTTTCTATTCCTCCATTTTTTGCCATAGAAGAAAGAGATAACGTTATAGCGTCAACATCTATAATACCTGATATTAGACTTGCTATATAAACTCCTGAACTTCCATAATAGACATTTAAAACCTTTACTAAAAATATAACAACTGCGTATATTGCAGCAAACTGTATAGCAGAGGATATCTCGTAAGGATTTGTAAAATTAATCTCTTGAGATGACATCTCTGTAATATTTTCTCTATATCTAAAAAAGATATAACCTATATAAACAATATAGCCTACAGATATAGCTACCATTGGAACAGATACATCTATAACAATAGATGGATTTACAACAGAAGCCAAGAATATAACCCTAAAATTCATTATCAGCCAAGCTAAAATAATTCCAAACAGTGCTGAATAAAGGACTGAAGGGTATTTCCTTGATAGTTTTGCAAGTTCATAGCTTACAGCAGTAGAAGATATTAAACCACCTACAACACCAGTTAGCCATAAAGTTTTTGTACCTTTCCACCTGAGGATAAGATACGAGACTAGATCTAAGGAGGAAACAATAACAACAACTTCCCATATATTTTTTAGGTTAAAAGCATTAAAAGGACCAATATATTTATCAGGAAGAAGAGGATATATAACAATAGTAACAATAGCAAATTTGAGTATGGCAAGTATATCATCTTGAGATATCTTTTTTGCAAAATTTTCTAGAGTTCTTTTTAGAGCAAGTAAAAAGGTTGTTAAAACAGCTATAACTGCAGAGACATAGTAATGTTCATAGTAGATAAAAATTCCAAGTAGATAGCTAATAAGAATAGCTACTTCGGTAGTTGCACCAATATCTCTCTGATACTCAAGAAAAAAGTTAATTAAAATTAGAGCAACAATTCCTAAAGATATAACCCAAAGAACTCCCTGCCAGTACTCTTCATAAATAAGAGCTGATAATGTTCCTAAAACAGAAATAAGAGGAAATGTCCTTATACCTGCAAAAGTTTCTTGCTTAGTTCTATGTTCCCTTTCAAGACCAATAAGAAGACCTATAGTTAGAGAAAATAAAAATTTAAAAATTAAAATATGCGTATCCTGATCTACACTAAAATTAATTTCCATCTATGTTTTCCTTATACCTTTTTAAATCTTCCAGTATTTTTTTATCTATACCTTTACCTTCATACTCTCTGATTTTTATAATAACTCCTTCCATTCCTTTTATTATAAATTTTTCCAGTGTTTGTTTAAAAATAAGATTATCATCATCTAATATCCCAGCATAAACAAGACAATCTCCTAATGTTTTCATTATATTATCCAAATCTCTTCTTCTTTTATTAGGAAGTAAAAACGTTATCTCAACTTCAACTGGTTGAGAAAATTTTTTATTATCACTTTGATTTTGAAGTTCCCAGATAGCTTTATTTATCTTTAAAGATACATCTTTTGGAACTATATATCTTTTTCCTGATTTAGAGAAAACCCTTGAGTTAATCTTTACTCTATTTGCTTTTGAAGGTGGAACAAAGGATAAAAAATAGATTTTTTCATTTTGAAAAAATTTTTTCATTTTGAAAAGCCCCTGATATAAAAAACATAAAATATATTAATCTTATAATACATGAATTTTAAAGTTCTGATTGACAGTTAAAGTTTGGCATAATTTTTGTTATCAAGAAGATGAAAATCTATTTCAGCAAGGAATGACAAGGGTTAGAGGTTGTTAACTCTAAATTTATGTTATATATTGGACTTAGTTAACTTTTTGACATAGGTCAAAAAATAGACTTTAATTAGGAAAATGAATATGCTAAAAATCATCTTAAGGAGGTACTTCAATGAAAAAATTCAAACTTTCTCTTTTAGCTTTAGCTGGAGCAGTAGCTTTTTCAGGAGCTGCAAAAGCAGAAGAAAATTTCCTTATTTGGGTTGATGACGCAAAAAAAGTTTTTGACCAAAAAGGAGCTGTTTTTGTAAGTGGTGATAGTGATAAAAAATTTAAGGCAGGTCACATCCCTGGTTCAGCTCATGCTTTTGCTCACGATCTCCACTATCTTTCAGACATTAGAAAATGTAACGGATTACCTATGTGCCCAGATAGAGCGGAGAAATTTATCGGAAATCTTGGAATAGATAACAATACTTCTGTAATTGCTTACGACGATGGTAGAGGTCCAAACGCTTCTGGTGTATGGTTCTTCTTAAAACTCTACGGTCTTAAAGATGTAAAAATGCTAGATGGTGGATTTGTTACATGGGCAGATAAAGGATATCCTGTTGAAGAGGGAGAAGGAAAACCACCTGCTCCAAAAACATTTAAAGCTGACATCCAAAAGGATATGATTGCTACTAAAGAAGAAGTATTAAAAGCTGTTGAAGACATTAAGAAAAACGGCAAAAAGTCTAAGTACTTTATCCTTGACGCAAGAAGATTTGCTGAATACACAGGGAAAACTCTCTTAGAAGCTTTAGAAGCCCCAGGAAAACATATAACAGTTAAAAGAGGTGGACATATACCTGGAGCTGTGTTCTTTGAATGGAAAAAAGTTGCAGGAAACCCTCACGGAAAACCTGGAAAACACCTTTTCAAACCTGTTAAAAAACTCAAAAAGATATTCTTTAAGAAACTTAAGAAAAAAGGATTTGACCCAGAAACAGATACACTTATTACTTACTGCCACGTAGGTCTTGGTAGAGGTTCGTTCATCTATGCTGCTGCTAAGCTTGCAGGAGTTCCAAGAGCTAAAGTTTATATCGGTTCTTGGGACGAATGGGGTAACACTCCTGAACTCCCAGTTGAAAAATAATCTTAATAAAGGGGCTTTTAGCCCCTTTTTCAATATAAAGGAGGTATAAAGATGGAACATACATCTCATCTTATAATGGGGCTCCTCACAGGTTTTCTCTTTGGTATTGTTCTCCATAAGGTTGGAGCGATTAGATATTCAAGAGTTGAAGGGATGCTTCTCCTTAGAGATTTAAAAATAATGAAATTTGCATTTATGGGAATTGCAACTGCATCTATTATCTATGGTCTTGTTGATATCTTTGGATTAGCAGAACAAACAAATATAATCCCTAGAATAATGCCTTATATGGGAATTGCCCACTTAGTTGGAGGTTTCCTCTTTGGAATTGCTATGGCATCTGCAGGTTTTTGCCCAGGAACATGTGTTGCTAGAGTTGGAGCAGGTAAATTTATTTCTGCTGCTGGTGTTATAGGATTAATACTTGGAATAATTATTTACGATGCGATAAAGCCTGCTTTAGTTGAAGCAGGGATTTTAGGAATGAAAGAAAAGTTAACTCTATACGGAGTTTTAGGACTTCCTTATGGTGTTTTAGCTGTTGTATGGGGAGTTTTATTTATCATCTTTGCACTAATTGCAGACTGGTTAGATCCTGCTAAAAAGATTGGATATGACTCAGAAAATCAAGGATGGCTTAGAGGAGAATGGCACTGGGCTATTTCTGGTATCCTTGCAGGACTAATAATTACATGGGCTACAGCTCAGGGAGAATATTTAGGATTTTCAGGAGGAGCTTTAGCATTTGTTGGATGGGTTGGACATTTAATAGGTCATCCTTTAGATTCAGTGCCAAAAATAACAGAAGGAATTCTATGGCATGCTGGATTAATAATAGGAGTTCTTCCAGGGGCATTTCTATCAGCAATAATTTCAGGAACATTTAAATTTGATGCTGTACCACCAGCTTTTGCGAAAGGTGTAGCTCCATTCCCATGGGTGAGATTGGTGTTAGTTTTCTTTGCAGGTATATTCCTTGCATTAGGAGCTATGATTGGTGGTGGATGTACCACAGGAGCATTCTTATCTGCATACCCAACCCTTTCTATTGGTTCAATGGCAATGTCTGCAACATACTTTGCTGTAGGTGTCTTAACTGCAAACCTTATTTACTTTGGAAGATGGTCTAAGTTTATTCAAGCTAAGAAAGAATCTGATGAAGTTTATGACTAAGAGAGGTGATGAAAATGAGTATGATAGAAAGAATTCTCTGGTGGATAGGAATTCTAGCCCTTGTAGTAGCTATTATTGGAGTAAAAATAGATATCTCAAAACTTGAACAAAAAGCTCAGGAAGTTTCTCAAGCAGCCACAGAAGGAGGAGAAGAATAATGAATGCAAAGCTAGAAAGAGTACTATACATAGTTGTTATAGGTATTCTTTCTCTTGTTCTCCTTGGTTTAGGAAAAACAGAAGTTGAACTCCAAAAGAAGATACCTATAACAGCTGAAGAATTATATAAAAAATTAGGAAATCCTAAAGTAACTCTACAAATAATAGATGTTAGACCTTACGAAGTTTCTGAGGAAGAGGAAGATGAAGCAGAAGAGATAGACTACTACACAGGAGCACATATACCTGGGTCTATTCCTCTTCCAGACTGTGATGAATCAAAAGCACCTGAAGAAGCTTTAAAGCAGATAAATCCATATCTTCCAACAGTGATTGTATCAAGAGATGGAGATCCAGAAATATTCAAAAAATGTGCAAAGAAATTTACTATTGTACAAAATCTAAAAGGTGGAATAGTTGCTTGGGATGATGCAGGTTATCCTGAGGACGAAGGAGAGTACGAACCACCAGCTGCAGGTGGAGGTGGTGGTTGTCTATAAGGATGAAACACTTATTAACATAAAACTTTGAAACATAATTCAGGAGGTAAGATATATGGCACTATCAAGAAGGGATTTCTTAAAAGCCCTTGGAGCCAGTGGAGCTGGTATAACTCTTGGTGGAAATGCTGCATTTGCTAAACAGGATGCTGTAGTTGTAGAAGATCCAAGACATAGCTATCCAAACACTTCCTATACAGAAAACATGTATAGAAATGAGTTTGCTTACACTTACGGAGAAAAAGAAGATCACGGTACAGCTTA
>JALWKR010000227.1 GCA_027081375.1 Persephonella sp. | reverse complement strand
ATTATGGATAAATATCCCTCCTGCTACTAAAAGCATAGCAAAAGTTCCTACTACTGAAAGAAACTTTATTATCCACGGAAGAAGAAATACCAAAAATCTACCTATCTTTATAAGAACAGGATTTCCTGTTTCTATTAAGTAAAAACCTATATCATCCAATCTCACAATTAAAGCAACAAGCCCATAAACACCAACAGTTGCGACTAATGCAACTATAGTTGTTGCAACAATCTGAACCATTAGAGGCTGGTCTTTTACTGAGTAAAGGGCAATAATAATAATCTCAAGGGATAGAATAAAATCTGTCTTTATAGCTGATTTTATTTTTTCCTCTTCAGTTAACTGTTTTTTCTCTTCACTGCTGTGTCTATGAAAAATCATCTCTATAACTTTTTCTGCCCCTTCATAGGAAAGATATACTCCTCCAAGCATTAAAATTGGAACAATAAGCCATGGAGCAAAGTAGTTCAGAATAAATACTATTGGAAGAAGTATAGCTTTGTTAATAAAAGAACCCTTTATTATTGCAAGAATAATAGGAATTTCTCTGCTACTTGCTATCCCTGTGGTTTTCTTTGCTGTTACAGCTATATCATCTCCTAAAACTGCTGATGTTTTTTTTGCTGCAAATTTACTAGCAACAGCTATATCGTCCATAAGCATAGCAATATCATCTAAAAGAGCTAGTAAACCTGTCGCCATTATACCTCTCCTAGCTTTCTATAAAAGTTTGTAAAAACAGGTTTATAGTTTTTTAAAAACTGATAAGCTTTAGGAATATATCTGATTAAATCAGTTGCTTTCATACTTTCCACATCTATATCCTCTTTAGCTAAATCTCCAGATAAACCGTGTAAGAAAACTCCTGTTTTAACTCCTTCCTTCACTCCAAGTCTATAAATAAGAGTTCCTAAAATTCCTGCCAGAACATCTCCTGTCCCAGCTGTAGCCATACCTTCATTTCCTCTTACAGAATAAAAAACTTCTCCTTCAGGAGTTGCTATCACTGTTCTTGAACTTTTTAAGACAATATATGTATTTGTTTCTTTTGCAAACTCTTTTGCTATATCTTCCATGTTATCTGAAATCTCTTTTGTTGATAATCCTGTTAACCTAGACATCTCTCCAACATGGGGAGTTAATACTGTAGGATACTTTCTTTTTAACAGTTTCTTTTTAAAATCATCTATAAGAACAAGATTGTTTATTCCGTCAGCATCTAATACTAAAGGAAGTCTTACTTTAAGGAGATTTTCTACTAAAGAAATAGTGTTTTCTGTTACTGACATTCCCATTCCTGCAACAACAGAGGTAAACTTTCCTTTTTTTATTATCTCTAAAATCTCTTTTCCTGCTTTTTTTCCAAAAAAACCATTTTTATCATCTACAGGTATAGTCATCTCTTCTATTAAAACATTCTCAAGAATAGGATCTAAAGAAGCAGGGATTACAGCTGTTGTAAGACCAGAGCCAGCAGCAGTTGAAGCTTTTGAGGCCATAATAACAGCTCCAGTCTTACCAGCTGAACCTCCAATAATTAAAGTATGTCCGTAAGTGTACTTATGACTGTTTTTTTTCCTCTCAGGGATTTTTATATTTTCAGGAGTAAGAATAAACCTTTTAATTTCCTTTAGATAATTATTATCTATGGAAATATCAATAACATAAACATCTCCGCAGTATTCACAGGCAGGATATAGGATATGGGCAAGTTTTGGGTAGGCAAAAGTAACAGTTAAATCAGCTTTAACAAAAGTCCCTTCTACTTTTCCTGTATCTGTTGATAAACCAGATGGAATATCTACAGACACAACAGCTTTAGCATATCTGTTTATTATCTCTAAAGCCTTTTCTCTATAACCTTTTACAGGAGGATTAAAACCTGTTCCAAAAATAGCATCTATCACTACATCTGCTTCTTTTACAGCATTTCTAAGCTTTGCAAGTTTTTCTTTTGAGGTAAGAAGTACAGAACCTCCAAAGCTTTCAAATATCTCAAGATTTTTTCTATTATCCTCTGATAGCTTACTTTTACTATCAGAAAGGATAAAAACTTTAACATTTTTACCTTTCCTTAGAAGATATCTAGCTATAACAATTCCATCTCCTCCATTATTTCCACTTCCAGCTACTACAACAAAGTTATTTTTGTCTAGGTAATGTTTTAAAACTATTTCTGAAGCAGTTCTTCCTGCATTTTCCATTAAAACAAGGGAGGGAATTCCTGTTAGCTTTATTGTGTTTTCATCAGCAAAAGCCATCTCTTTAGCTTTTAGTACTCTCATGGTTCTCCTCTTACTTTTGTTTCACTTTATAAATATCTTCTTTATTTTCATAATAAAGAACAATCTCAAACTCGTTTAAATCATTTAATATCTCTAGCATTTTTTCTTTTTTAACCTGCAAATGTTTTCTATCTTTTGTTAGATCTACAACAAACTCTTTATCTACTGTATCTACACTGTAAATCTTATTATCTGTCTTCCATACTCTATTAATCTCTCCCATAAAAGGGTGTTCCTGAAGTTCTATTGGAAACATTGAAATAAGCTGCTGCGGAGTTATCTCTATTGTCATCTCTTGAGGATAAAATCTCTGAAGTATAAATGTCTTCATTTTTCCTCCTGCTCTTTTTTAATGATAGTTTAGCAGATATTTTTCTGATTTTTTGCGTTGAAGTGAATTTTTAAGATTTTTTTATTAAAATTTTATTAACTCATTAATAATAAAAGGAGGCCAAATGAAAATCTTAATATTACTAGTTTTCCTTTTTACTGTCACATTTTCTCAAAGTTCAGAATTAACAAAATCTTTTTTAAAAGAGTATCTTATCTGTACTTACAACAAAAAACTTGGACACATTCTTCAAAGAAAGCTAAACAAAATTATAAACTACAACTTGCCAGTGGTTAATTTAGACCAGTGTAATGATGAAAAAGCTATTTATCTAGAAATATGTGAAGATTGTCAGAGTATAGAAACAGAACAAGGTTTCATCATAAAAAAAAGGCCTGATGAAGATAAGGTTATCATAAGATCTCAAACGAAAGAGGGAATGTTATATGGGATATATGCATTCTTAGAAGAAGTGGGATATAAAAGATTTTCTCCAGATTATGAAATAATTCCAGAAGATTTTTCCATATATAAATTAGATAGAAAGGAAGATCCTGCGTTTGAATACAGAGAAATATTTGTAAAAGAAGCTAATAATCCCTATTTTGCTGAGAGCTTTTATCTTAATGGCAGACTTGGACATAGAATTAACTATCCTTTAAGATTTGGAAGCAAATTTTTTATCCTTATTTCTTTAAAAGATCTTTTTGATGATATAGAGAATTATCAATGTGGAAATCAGATTGATTTTACCAATGAAGATGCTGTACATGAAGCTGTTGAATCTTTAAGAGAAATATTAGATGATGCTGTAAAAAATAAAAAAGGAAGTATATCAGTTCTAATTTCCCCAAATGATATAGATGACTACTGTAGAAACTCAGCAAGTTTAGAAAGAATTCAGGAAGGAAAAAGTCCTTCGACCCCTTATATTGATTTCGTTTCTCATATTGCTCAAGACTTAAAAGATGAATTTCCAGATGTAAAATTTTTTGCTTTAGCCTATCACTGGAGTAGAAAACCCCCAGAAAATTATCAAAAACTCCCTGAGAATATGGGAATTTTCTTTTCTACCATTGAAGCAGACTTTTCAAAACCTCTTCTTATAAGAAATAACACTTATATTCTTAAAGATTTACTTAATTGGCGTAAGTATACAGACACTATATATGTGTGGCACTACATCACTAACTTTTCAAACTATCTAATTCCTTTTCCAGATATATATCAGATTGCTGATGATATTAAGTATTTCTCAACAATTCCTGAAGTAAAAGGGATTTTCCTACAGGGAGCATATGATACTTTTGGAAGCGATATGGTTGATATAAAGCTTTATCTGTTTTCAAAACTTATGTGGAATCCGTCATTAGATATAGACACGTTGTTAGAGGAAACACTAAAAAATCTTTATGGCTCAGCATGGAAAGATATTAAAAAGTATATAGAAACTTTATATCTTTATGTAAAAGATCCTAAAGTTTCTATGTATGTAAAAACACAACCAGAATTCATAAAAGGAGAAATTATTAATAAACTTTTTAGTATCTTGAAATCGGCAGAGGAACATATAGAAGAAGATAGATTAATTAATCTAGAAAAAATAAAGCTAGGTTTTTATGTATTAGCTCTATTAAACGAAAATAAAATTGATAAAGATATTATTGAAGAGGTAAGAAAAAATCTCCCTCATTTACTAAAAAAGTTTAAAGTTTCCCATTACGCAGAAGGAAAGAGTATTGACAGCCTAAAAAAGCTTCTTAAAGTGCATCACATAAATAATAATATTTCTTTTGGGATAGAATCTTCTGAAAAAAAGATTGATTTTCAAGAATTTTCTTTAAAGCTGTGCTGCAGTGAGATTGTTGAAGATAGGCTTGCTTCAAACGGGTTAGCTGCTGCAGTATCTGGAAGCAAAGATGATTGGGCTATTCAGATTGATTTAAACTCTCTCCCTGAAGGAAATTGGGATATTTATGCAGTGGTTAGAACACAGGTAAAAGAAGAAACAAAACCAGAAGATAAGATTGCATTTAGATATGGTGTATATCCATTAGATATTGTAAAGGAAGCAAATTTAGAAGATTTTATAGATGGGGAATATCATATTGTTTATATAGGAACATTTTCTAATAAAAACTATACTGTATGGATAGCCCCACCTGGAAAAGATTATATTGAGTATCTTCTTGTGGATAAAATATTTGCAGTTAAAAAAGGAGAATAATAAAAAAATCCCTGCTCTTTGCAGGGATAATTATTCAGAAAACCATGGGTCTTTTAAACCTAAACTTTCAAACGCTTCTTTTCTTTGAACACATGTAGCACATTCTCCACAAGGAGGGAGAGTTCCTTTATAGCAGGAGTATGTTTTTTCATAAGGAACCCCAAGCTCAAGACCAATTTTTAATACATCCTGCTTTGTAATACCTAAAAAAGGAGAGTATATGTAAATTCTGTTTTTTTTCTTAGCAACCATTATAGAACTTGCATTTATTGCCGCCTCAGCTGCAGAAACAAACTCTGCTCTACAGTCTGGATATGGACTGTCAACAGAATGAACTCCTATTCCTATGTTTTCTATCTCATATACATCAGCAAAGGAAGCAGCTATTGATAAAAAGTTAAGATTTCTCATTGGAACAGTTGTAATAGGTGGCTCGTCAGGATATGTTTCAGAAGGAACTTCTATAGAGCTATCTGTAAGAGCTGAACCTTTAATGCCTTTTAAGTGAGGAACCTCAACAATAAAGTGTTCCTTTACATTAGCTTCTTTAGCTAGCTGTTTTGCAAAGTCAAGTTCTATTTTGTGTTTTTGACCATAATCAAAAGATATAGCATAAACATCTTCAAACTCTTTTTTTGCAAGCCAAAGGAGCGTTGCACTGTCCATTCCACCAGACAGCAAAACTATTATATTTTTTTTCATACTTTTTCCTCCACCATAAACTATTAATGAATATAAGAAATTAACTAAAAGGTAACATTGTAATGTAATAATTTTAAATGATAATTCATATTCCCAGTTTAGGAGAAAAAAATGAGAAAAAAAACCTTACTTTTAGCTGCTTTAATTTATACATTTTATAGTTGCGGAGATGGAGGAAGCTCTAATAACAGCGGTAACACAAACCAGAATAATTCTCCTAATGTAATCGATACAAGCTTAGTTAGATTTGATAACCATATTTTTGCAGGTTCTGGTAATTGTGCTACTTGCCATACAAATTTAATAACAGATCAAGGAGAAGATGTTTCTATAGATTCAGATTGGCGTTCTACTATGATGGCAAATGCTGCAACTGACCCATTATGGCAAGCTAAAACTCATTCTGAAATTTTAAGAACTCCTGCAATTAGTGAAGCTATTGAAGATAAATGCTCAAGATGCCATATGCCCATGGCCAATGTAGAGGCACATCATGAGCAAGTTCCAATAAAAATTTTTGGAGAAGATGGTTTTTTAAATACTAATAATCAGTTTCATTTAATGGCTATAGATGGCGTTTCTTGTACTCTTTGTCATCAAATTCAAGGTGGAGATTATCTTGGAACAGAAGAAAGTTTCACCGGTGGTTTTAAAATTGATTTATTTACCCAAAAACCAGATAGAGAAATTTATGGTCAATATGGAAATCCTTTTCAGAATCCTATGAGAAACCGTGTCGGATATACACCTATTAATGGTTCCCACATAGAAAAATCAGAACTTTGTGCTACATGTCACACTTTATATACTAATCCATACGACGAAAATGGAAATCTAATAACAGATAATGATGGAAACTATATAAAATTCCCAGAACAAACAGCTTATCTGGAATGGAAGAATAGTATTTATGGTGATCAACAAGGTAATGATGATATGTCATGTCAAGCATGCCATATGCCAAAAGCAAATGGGAAAGTAAAAATTGCTAACAGACCGCCAATAATACAGGAAAGGAACAACTTTAGTAAACATTATTTTGTAGGTGGAAATATTTTTATTCTAAATATATTAAAGAACAACATCGCTACTCTTGGTTTAAAAGCAGAAGAAGAGCATTTTGATAAAACTATAAAAAGAACACAAGATATTCTAAAATCCTCAGCATATATACAAATAGGAAATACAACTATTAGTAACAATATATTGGAAATACCGGTTACTGTGGTAAATAAATCGGGACACAAATTACCTACAGGTTACCCTTCAAGAAGAGTATGGATTCATTTAGTTGTAAAAGATGCCAATAATAAAATTGTATTTGAAAGTGGAAAAGTTGAAACAAATGGGAAGATTATAGGAAATGACTCCGATGAAGATGCTAGTAAATATGAACCTCATTATGATGTAATAGATTCACAGGATAAAGTTCAAATTTATGAATCAATAATGGAAGATTACCTTGGTAATGTAACATACACCCTTATCAGAGCAGCTAAATATAAGAAAGATAACAGGCTTCTTCCTGAAGGTTTTAATAAATTAACAGCAGGAGAAGATATAGCAGTAATAGGAAATGCTTATAATGATGAAAATTTTGTTGGCGGACAAGATACTATAACTTATAAGGTCAATATATCTGGATATACTACTCCACTTACAATTACAGCAGAGCTTAGGTATCAGTCTGTATCATACAGATTTTTTGAAGATTTAAAACAAGATAAAGATCAAAGTAGTTACGTCTCATTATTTGAAGAACTATACATGCAAGAAAATAACACAGGATATATTATAAGTTCTGATTCTAAATCAGTTAATTTTTAAGAAAGTTTTTGTGCTAATTTCACCCTTTTTTAAAGGTAAGTGCATCCCACTGGCGTAAGCCAAATAAATTTATAACTTGAGGCGAAATGATACCATTTTAGCGTAAGTTTTTTGTTATAACGTAAAGTATAAGCTGCGATAACCAAGCAGAATGCAAGCAAGAATCTATATCAGATAGGAGTCTCTCACCTGGCAAATCTACGATTTGAGCATGCCAAAAGGCATAGTACGAGGGATAGGGCAGGAACTGTCTGAGGCTATTCCGAAGGGATACAGCAACCAACGGGAGCAACCTAAACCTGTGGAGAAGGTAAAACATCTGTGAAGCAGGAAGCTCGCTGTTTTAACAGCGAGTAGTTCACTCTCTCTCTAAAGTTTCATCTATCCATTTTAGGTAGTCCTGAGAACCTCTAACTATAGGCATTGCTATTATTTCTGGTACTGTATAAGGGTGAAGCTCTTTTATTCTTTTTTCAAGCTGATTAAATCTATCTTCTCTTGTTTTTATTATAAGCAGGTACTCATCGTCATTTTCTATATTTCCCTGCCAGTAATACGTGGAATTAATTTTTGAGGTTATATTTACACATGCTCCTAGCTTTTCCTTTACTACTGTATCTGCTATTTTTTTTGATACATCAAGGTCTGGTGTTGTTACAAAGACTACTATATAGCTCATAATTTCCCCCTTTTTATTTTTTTCACTCTAAAAATATATATAATTTGTTATAATCAAACAACGTTATTATTTTGTTTGAAGTTTTAGATAGGTGAAAAATGAAGAAAAAAGGAGCAAAAACATCTGTAGAGAAAGCCTTAGATTTAATTGAAGCCCTTAAAAATGTAGATGATCTTGGGGTAACTGAGCTAAGTAATATACTAAATCTAAATAAAAATAACGTTTTTAGGCTCCTTGCAACTTTAGAGACTAAAGGATTAGTAGAACAGGATGAGGAAACAGGGCATTACAGATTAGGAATGAGGTTTTTATACCTTGAGCATGCGTATTTAAAAGGTCTTCACTTTTTACAAAAAGCTAAGCCTTTTTTAAGAAAACTTAGAAATGAAACAAGAGAAACTGTGTATCTCTCTGTTCTACATAAAGATGAAATTGTGTATGTTTATGCTGAGGAAAGTAATAGATCTGTTCTTGTTCACTCTAGAATTGCAAAAAGATACTCTGCAGAAACTACAGCTTCAGGGAAAGCCCTAAAAAAAGCTGAAGATATAGAAGATTTTCCTTTTGAAATAGATGAAGGAGAAACAGAAGAGGAAGTTATAGAGATAGCCACTGTTATAAAGGATGAATGGAACCATCCAATAGCAGCTTTATCAATTTTAGCCCCTATAAGTAGAGTAACTAGAGAAAAAGCTGAAAAAGAGGTCAAAGAAAAACTTATAAAAGCAGCAAAGGATATTTCAGAAAACTTAAAAAGTTAAGTAATGAAGGAAAATTGTTGCTGTTCCAAGATATATTAAGACACCGATTATATCGTTTAATGTTAAAGTAATAGGTCCTGTTGCTAATGTTGGATCTTTTCCAAGTTTTGTCATTAAAAACGGAAGGAAACCTCCTAAAAATGCAGCTATTATTATGTTTATAAATAGAGAAGTTGCTACAACCACTCCAACTATATGAGTACTAAGCCATAAAACAGAAACAATTCCAACAATAGTACTTATAACAAAACCTAGTATAAAAGCTATCTTAATTTCTCTAAATAAAAGATGTATGTAATCTGTAAAATTTTCAGTTATCTTTCCTGTTAAAAGTCCTCTTGCAGTAATAATTGCTGATTGGGAACTAATGTTTCCACTAACAGCTGCTACAAGGGGCAGAAAGAAAATAATAGGCAAGTACTGTTTTATTGTGAAATCAAAGAAACTTATTATAAGAGCTGAAATTAACTCTCCAAAAACTGAGACTAAAATCCATGGTAGTCTTAACTTTGCTATTTTTAAAATCTGATTTGTATAAAAAAGTTCTTCTTCCTGTGCCCCTGCCATTTTAAAAAATTCTTCTGTAGTTTTTTCTGTTATTGCATCAAGGATATCATCTATATATATAACCCCTACTAACTTCTCTTCCTCATCCACCACAGGAAGCACAAGAAGGTCATATCTTTGAAATATATCAATAGCATCTTCTTTTGTTGCATCAGTTCTTATGTATATAACATCTGTTGTCATTATATCTTTTATCTGAACATTAGGGGGAGCAGTTAGAAGTTCTTTTATAGAAACAACTCCTATAAGGTGTTCTTTTTTATCAACAACGTATATATATATAAGCTCTATATCTTCAGGAGCTGTTTTTAATATGTTTAGAACCTCTTCAACAGTTTTATCATCTGTAACAGCTATATATTCTTCTGTTATTAAAGACGTAACACTGTCACCACCGTAAGAAATATACTTTTCAAGCTCCTGTCTCTCTTCTTCATCTAGTTTTTGTAAAAGCTGGTTTCTAACTTCATCAGGAAGTTTATCTATTAAAGGTGCTATTTCTCCTGTAGAGAATGTTAATAAAATTCTAACAGCATCTTTAACAGGAAGAGATCTAAGTATCTCTATTTGCAGATCTTCATCAAGGTCATATAAAACATCTGAGGCTTTAGAAAGGTCTACCTTCATTAGTATCTGGAAGGTCTTTACTCTCTCCTGATGATTTAGATGTCTAAATATAGCAACAATATCCCCTTTATGACTTTTTTGCAGAATACGCTCTAAAGCCTTTAAGTTGTTCTTATACAAAAGCCTTTTAATTGTCTCTTTAAAAACATTTAATGTTGGAGTCATATATCACCTTAGGAAATATACTGATATCCTAGTAGTTTAAGAAGTCTTATATCCTCTTTCCATCTTGGTTTAACTTTAACCCATAGGTTAAGATGAACTTTTTTCCCTAATAGATGTTCAAGCTCTTCTCTAGCTTGCTGTCCTATTTTTTTAAGCATCTGACCTTTTTTTCCTATTATTATTCCTTTGTGATTTTCCTTTTCTACATAGATAACAGCATTTATTATTAAAAGGTTTTTGTTTTTCTGTCCTTCTTCTATACTCTCAACTTCCACTGCCGCTGAATATGGAAGTTCCTGTCTTAAGTTCTGGAATAGTTTCTCTCTTATTATCTCAGCAATATAAAACTTTAGTGGCAGGTCTGTTATCTGATCTTCTGGGAATAACGGTGGTGACTCAGGAAGATATTTTTTTAATGTTTCAACAAATCTATCTATATTTTCCCCTTTTATAGCCGACATTGGAATAATTTCAACAAAGTCGTACTTCTTAGAACTTTCTTCTATTAGAGGAAGAAGCATTCTCTTATCTTCCATTTTATCTATTTTGTTTATCACTAAAATGGTTGGCTTATTAAGTTTCTTTATATAGTTTTCTAAGATAAGTTCATCCTCTTTTGTCCACCCTTTATCAGCCTCTATAATAAGGACTAAAACATCTGCTTCTTCCATACTTCCAACAGCAGATTCCATTACAACTTTAGTAAGTAGATCTTTTCCTTTTTGAACACCTGGAGTGTCTAAAAATATTATCTGTGCATCCTTATCATGTTTTACTCCTAAAATTCTCATTCTAGTAGTTTGAGGTTTTGGACTTACTATAGAGAGTTTTGTTCCTAGAATATTGTTCATAATAGTTGATTTTCCAACGTTTGGTCTTCCTACTAATGCAACAAAACCAGCTCTAAAAGGTTTTTCTTGTGTTTCTGATGTCATATGTACTCCTCAAAGCTTTTATTAATATATAAAAATGATATTAAGATAAATTATCTTAACAAGTTTTGGGATATATTTAAAACCAAAAAGAAAGATAGGCGAGAAGCCTATCTTTTGTTGAAAGATAAAAAGATACTGTTGATAGTCTACTGATTTTCTCTTAGAAGTTTATTGTAAAGTTTTTTTCTTTCTTCTCCACAGGCTTTTATTTCCTGCATAACGTAGTCTCTGCATTCTTCAAATGAAAAACAGTTTCCTTGATCTTCTTCTTCCTGAATTAGATTTGTTATAACCTGTGTTTCACATTTTCTCCATTTAGTATTTAAATCTCCACTTTTTTCCTTTTTTATGCACTCTTCCACTTTTTTTACATAATTTTGACATTCTTTTTCAGAGTAAGAATATGCAGAAAAAACTAATGCTGTTGAAAGGGATACAATCCCTGTGATTAATTTTTTCATGATAATTCTCCTATAAGTTTATGCTTACTAACTGATAAAAATAAAAAGAAACTGTAAAGATTTCAATATCACAAATCAAGTAGTTTTTGTCTTATAATATAAATCCTTGATACCAAATAAATTTACTATCTTTAGGAGGATAACCTGTTGGAGTGGAAAGACACCTTAAATTTACCTAAGACAGAATTCCCAATGAGAGGGAATTTACCAAATAGAGAACCTGAATTTCTAAAAAGGTGGGAAGAGTTAGATTTATATAAAAAATTAAGAGAAGAGAGAAAGGGGAAAGATAAGTATATTCTTCACGATGGACCACCGTATGCAAACGGTCATATCCACATAGGACACGCATTAAATAAGATACTAAAAGATATTCTTGTTAAGTATGCCTCTATGAGAGGATATGATGCTCCTTTTGTTCCTGGTTGGGACTGCCATGGTCTTCCTATTGAGCAGCAAGTTGAAAAACAGCTGAAAAAA
>JALWKR010000226.1 GCA_027081375.1 Persephonella sp. | reverse complement strand
AATGAGAAAAAGGAGATAGGGGTTATAGGCCTTTTATCATACGAACACAAAAGGAAACCAGGTACTTTTATGGCTGATTTTATAGCAAAAGGTCATATAGATAAGGATGGAAAGGTTGTTATAGATGAACTTGCCTTTAGAGCAGGTGAACCAGAATACTACAACACTATATCAAAAGTTTTAAAAGCGAAAAAAATTTTACCTGATATAAAAGGAGTATAAATATGGCTATGCCATCATTAAGAATTGGACAGTATGAGATTGAGTATCCTATTATCCAAGGTGGAATGGGAGTTGGTATATCATGGGAAAATCTCGCAGGAACAGTTTCAAAATATGGAGGTCTTGGAGTAGTTTCTTCAGTTGGAACAGGATACAGGTATCCAAACTATGTTAGATTAAAAGACGGAAGACCTGTAGGAAGTAAATATATACACAGTAAAGAAGCTCTCCAGAAGATTATAAAAGATGCCAAAGAGATAGCAGGAGGAGAAAAAGCTGTTATAGGAGTAAATATTCTCTATGCTATTACTGACTATGGAAGAGTTGTTAGAGACTCAATAGAAGCAGGAGCAAATATTATAATCACAGGTGCAGGGCTTCCCCTTCAGCTTCCAAAGTATGCTCCAGAACCACATGTTGCTCTTGTTCCTATAGTGTCTTCTGCCAGAGCTTTAAGGGTTATATGCAAACACTGGAAGAAAAAGTACAATCGTCTTCCTGATGCAGTTGTTGTAGAAGGTCCAAAGTCTGGAGGACATCAGGGAATTCCATATGAGGACTGTTTTAAACCTGAGTTCCAGCTGGAAAATCTTGTTCCTGAGGTTATAAAGGAAAGGGATAAATGGGGAGATTTTCCTGTTATAGCTGCAGGTGGAATATGGGATAAAAAGGATATAGAGTTTTATCTTTCCCTTGGAGCTGCAGGGGTTCAGATGGGAACGAGATTTGTTGGGACATACGAGTGTGACGCTTCAGATGAGTTTAAAAGAGTTATCATAGAGGCAAAGAAAGAAGATATTATCCTTTTAAAATCCCCTGTTGGTTATCCAGCAAGAGGAATAGTTACAAAACTTATAAAAGATATAGAAAAAGGAACAGCTCCAGAGGTTAAGTGTGTATCAAACTGTGTTGTTCCATGTAACCACGGTGAAGAGGCTAAGAAAGTTGGGTACTGTATTGCTGACAGACTAGGAGATGCATATTTAGGCAAAAGGGAAACAGGTCTTTTTTTTAGTGGTTCAAATGGATACAGAATAAAGAGACTTGTTCATGTTAAAGACCTTATGAGAGAACTTGTTGAAGGTATTCCTTCAGGACAAGAAATTCCAGAAGGAGAACCTATTCCACAGGTGAAGTGATGAAGATCGTAGCAGTACTTTTAGCAGCAGGACAGGGAAAAAGATTTGGAGAAAAAAAGCAGTTTATAAGGCTGAAAGGAGAGCCTTTATTTCAGTACTCTTTAAACACATTAAACAAGCTTGACTTTATAGATGAGATTGTTCTTGTTTTGCCTCAGGAGGATTTAGGCAGGATAAATCCTCCTTCATTTATTCCTCTAAAGAAAGTTTCTGGTGGAAAAGAAAGACAGGACTCTGTTTACAATGCTCTTAAATCTATTCAGAATGCTGATATTGTTATTGTTCATGATACAGCAAGACCTTTTGCCACAGAAAAGATGTTTACCCAGTCTGTTGAGAATGTAAAAAAAGGTTGGGATGGCAGTATAACAGCATATCCTGCAAAAGATACTATAAAAAAGGTAAAAAATAATCAGGTTTTAGAAACAATTGATAGAAAAAATCTCTACATTATCCAAACCCCTCAAACATTTGTCTTTGAAAAGCTTTTAGATGCTCATGAAAAAGCAAAAAAAGAAAACTTTTTAGGCACCGACGATGCTTCTTTTATGGAAAGAGCAGGATACAAGATAACAGTAAATCAAGGCTCAGTTTTAAACTTTAAAATAACAACAAAGGAAGACCTAGTTCTTGCAAACTGCCTCGTGAAGAAAATCTAATTTTATAATCTTATTAAGAAAAAGGCTTTGTGAGAGCAGAATTATGAATTTGCTTACGCAAAAGTCCGCTGACAGTGCCAGATCCACAATCCCAATGGGATTTAGCTATCTAAGGATAACCAAAATCAGTAAGGATATTCGTCAGACTAAAAACAATAGCCAATGCATATCTTAATGCATTAATGTTTCTACATTTATTTTTTCTTTTTATGAGTGTATTATTAGTGTATTAATAATGCAAAAGGGAATGTTATGCTTTCAAGTATAAAAAGTGGTGGATTTTTAGGGGTAGATGGATATATCGTTGAGGTAGAAGTTAATATCTCTCAAGGACTTCCCCAGTTTATAACTGTAGGGCTTCCTGATACAGCGGTAAAAGAAAGTAGAGAAAGGGTAAAATCAGCAATTGTTAATATAGGTTTTTCTTTTCCACTGAGAAAGATAGTAGTTAATCTTGCTCCTGCAGATGTTCCAAAGCAGGGAACTCTATACGATCTTCCAACAGCTATAGGGATACTAGTAAGCTCAGGAGCTATAGATAAAAAATCTGTTGAAGGTACAGCATTTATAGGAGAACTTGCTTTAGATGGAAGCCTAAGGCATGTAAAAGGTGCTCTGCCTATTGCCTTTGCTATGAAAGAAGCTGGAATAAAAAGGCTTATATTACCTGAAAGTAATAGCAAAGAAGCAGCTTTGGTTCAGGGTTTAGAAGTCTATGGTTTTAACAATCTAAAGGAGATAGTTTCTTTTTTAAATGGGGATTTAGATAGAAAAAAAGTTCAGGTAAATATTTCAGAGTATCTTTTAGAAGAGAATTTTCCTGTTGACTTTTCAGAGATAAAAGGTCAGTTTGCAGTAAAGAGAGCTCTTGAGGTTGCAGCTGCAGGCTTTCACAATTTAATGATGATTGGTTCTCCTGGTTCTGGAAAGTCAATGATGGCAAAGGCTTTTCCATCAATTCTTCCTCCGCTATCCTTTGAAGAAGCTTTAGAAACAACAAAAATACACAGTGTAGCAGGGGTTTTGGAAGATTTCATTGTAAAAACAAGACCCTTTGTGTCTCCTCATCATACAACTTCGGACGTTGCAATAATTGGTGGTGGAACATTTCCAAAGCCTGGAGCAGTTAGCTTAGCTCATAATGGGGTTTTATTTTTAGATGAGTTTCCTGAGTTTAAACGCTCTGTTTTAGAAGCTCTCCGTCAGCCATTAGAAGATAGAGTAGTCACTATTTCAAGAGCTTCAGGTTCTTTTAAGTTTCCTGCAAGGTTTCAGTTAATTGCAGCAGCAAACCCATGCCCTTGCGGTTACAAAAATGATCCTAAAAAAGAGTGTAGGTGTTCCCCTGTAGAGATAAAAAGATACGAAAGAAAGCTTTCAGGACCTATTTTAGACAGAATAGATATCAATATTTTTGTAAATCCTGTTAATCCTGATGATTTAGTTTCAAAAGAAGAAGGAGAACCATCTAAAAAGATAAGAGAAAGAGTTATAAAAGCTATTGAAATTCAAAGAAAAAGATTTGAAAACTTCCCTATAAGATACAACAGTGAAATGACCCCCTCTATAATGAAAAAAGTTATAAAAATAAAACAGGAAGCTGAAAATATATTAGAGAAAGCTGCTAAGAAATATAATCTTACTGCAAGAAGCTACTTTAGAATTTTAAAACTGTCTAGAACTATTGCAGACCTAGATAATAAAGAGAATATAGAAACAAAACATGTGATAGAAGCTCTTAATTTCAAAATTATGGAAAATTAGATTTTATCTAGCTGTTAGGCTTTCTCAATACATTTCACAGTTGTTATTTGTTTCATATATAAGATAAAATAGATTTGTTATAAACAGTATAAAGAGGACTTAATGGCTGAAGTATTAACATTTCAAGATATAATCCAAACACTGCAAAAATTCTGGACAGATAAAGGATGTATTTTATGGCAGCCTTATGATATAGAGGTTGGAGCAGGGACTATGAACCCTGCTACATTTTTAAGAACATTAGGTCCAGAGGACTGGAATGTCTGCTATGTAGAACCATCAAGAAGACCAAAAGATGGAAGATATGGGGAAAATCCTAACAGACTTCAGCATTACTATCAGTTTCAGGTTATTCTAAAGCCTGCTCCTGAAAATCCTCAGGAACTTTATCTAGAAAGTCTTGAAGCTTTAGGAATAGATCTAACAAAGCATGATATTAGATTTGTTGAAGATGACTGGGAAAGTCCTACCCTTGGAGCATGGGGACTTGGCTGGGAAGTATGGCTTGATGGTATGGAAATAACTCAGTTTACATATTTTCAGCAGGTAGGAGGTTTAGACCTTCCTGAAGTCAGCGTTGAAATAACATATGGGCTAGAAAGAATAGCTACATATCTGCAGGGAGTAGACAGTGTCTATGATATTGTTTGGGCTGAAGGATTAACATACGGAGACATATATAAGGAAGCAGAAAGGCAGTGGTCTATATATAACTTTGAGCTAGCTGATGTTGATATGCTTTTTAAAACCTTCGATATGTACGAAAAAGAAGGTTTTAGACTAATAGAAAATAATCTTCCAATTCCTGCTTATGATTATGCATTAAAGTGTTCTCATATATTTAATCTTTTAGATGCAAGGGGAGCTTTATCTGTTAACGAAAGGGCAAGATTTATAGCAAGAGTTAGAAACTTAGCTAGAGAGTGTGCAAAAGCTTTTGTAAAACATAGAGAAGAGTTAGGATTTCCTTTAATGAGAAGAAAAGAACAGGCAGCCCAAAAATAACAAAAATATTCATATCTCTTAAAGAAACAAAGAGGAAGGTAAATGATAGGAAAAACATACTTACTTGAGATAGGGACAGAAGAACTGCCTCCAAAAGCGATAGAAAGTGCTACCAAATACTTCAAGGATATAGTACCTGAAAAATTTAAATCTTTTTTTGCAGTAGAATCTCCTGATAACATAGAGATATATGCCACTCCACGAAGACTTGCATTTGTATTAAAAAATCTTTTAGAAAAAGAACCTGATAAAGAAAAAATCATCCTTGGACCACCAGCAAAAGTAGCTATAGATGAGGAAGGGAAGTTTACAAAAGCTGCTTTAGCTTTTGCAAGTAAAAATAATCTTGATATAGACCAGTTAGAAATTATAGAAAATGAAAAAGGAAGATACCTAGGAGCAAAAGTAAAGATAGAAGGAAAAAAGCTTGAGGAATTTTTAGAAGAAGAAATTCCAAATTTAATAAAGAATATTCCTTTTCCCAAAACAATGAAATGGAACTCTACAGGTTTTAGATTTTCAAGACCTATTAGATGGATTGTCTCTCTTCTTGATAACAAAGTTATTCCTTTTGAAATAGCAGGAGTTAAAGCTGATAAATATACACACCTTCATAGATTTATGACAAAACCTGTAGGAAGAGGAGAAAAGAAAGATATACCTGAAGCTTCTTCTTATGAAGAGATAACAAAGCTTGGTTTTATTGTTGCAAAATTTGAAGATAGAAGAAAAGCAATAGAGACACAGATAACAGGTTTTGCATCTAGACTTGATGCTACGGCTATTTTAGATCAGGAGCTTTTAGATGAAGTTACAAGCTTAACTGAATTTCCTGTAGGTATTTTAGGAGATTTTTCTCCTGAATATCTTGTACTTCCAAAAGAAGTAATTATTACAGTATGTAAAGTTCATCAAAGATACTTTAATTTTGAAAAAGATGGAAAGCTGCTGCCTAAGTTTTTAGCTTTTTCAAACACTGCTGTTCCTGATAGAAGCGTTGTTCAAAAAGGTTATGAAAAAGTTTTAAAAGCAAGGCTTGAAGATGCTCTATTCTTTTATGAAGAGGACTTAAAACATAATCTTGAGGATTTCTATCCTAAACTTGCAGGTATTCAATTTCACCAAAAACTAGGTTCTATGTTAGATAAAGTTGAAAGAAATAAAAATATATCCCTTTTACTTTCAAAAGAACTTGGAACAGATAAAGAGGAGGACATCAAAAGAGCTAATAAACTTTCAAAATGTGACCTTCTAACAGAGATGGTTAAAGAATTTGATGAGCTTCAGGGAATAATGGGAATGCACTATGCCTTAAAGCAAGGAGAAAAAGAAGATGTAGCAAAGGCAATATATGAACATTATCTTCCAAAAACTTCAGATGATGAACTTCCTGAAACGCAGATAGGAACTATTTTAGCTTTAGCTGATAAACTTGATACCCTTATATCCTTTTTATCTATAGGAGAAAAACCAAAAGCATCAGCAGACCCCTTTGGTCTTAGAAGAGCAGCAATTGGAATTATCAGAATTCTAGTAGAAAAAGGAATAGATATTGACCTGAAAGATTTCTTGAAGAATATTCAAAAAGAAACTAAAAAGGAAAAGATACTAAAATTTGCTGAGATAAATAAAAACTGGGAAGTTGTTTTTGATGAAGAAATAATTCCTGAAGTTCTAGACTTTATAAAAGCAAGATTTATTGCTTACATGAAAGATAAAGGATTTTCAACAGATATTATAAATTCTGTTCTTGAAACAGGTTCATTTAATTTTTACAGAAATTATCTAAAAATAAAGGCTATTCAAGAATTTAAGTCTAGTCCTGAATTTAACGATGTTATGACAGTATTTAAAAGAGTTGGAAGGATTATTCCTGAAGACTTTACATTAGAGTTTGATGAAAGTTTTTTAAAGGAAAAGGAAGAAAAAGAGCTATATCAAAAGTATAAAGAGATAGAAGATGTATTTAATAAAGATGTAGAAAACAAAGAGTATCAGAAAGCCCTATCAGAGTTGCTGAAATTAAAACCTTATATAGACAAATTCTTTGATAATGTTATGGTTATGGTTGATGACGAAAAACTTAAGAAAAATAGGTTATCTCTAATGAAGATGATAGATAGCCTATTTAAGAAAATTTCTGATTTTACCAAGATAACAACCTTATAAACGATAGATGGTAGGAGGATAGATTATGTCTGATAAAAAATTAGTTGTGTGGTTAGATGAAGTTGGAATTAATGATATTGAACTTGTTGGGGGAAAAAACGCGTCCCTTGGGGAGATGATCAAAGGTCTTTCTCCAATGGGAATAAAAATTCCAATGGGATATGTTGTTACTGCTGAAGCTTACAGATACTTCATTGACTATAACAACTTAAAAGAAAAAATAACTGAAGCGTTAAAAGGACTTGATCCAAATAATGTTGAAGACCTTGCAAAAAGAGGCCTTGAAGTTAGAGAGATGATAAAAGGGGGAGAATTCCCTGAAGATTTAAAACAGGCAATTTTAGACTACTATCACAAATTAAGTGAAATGTATGGTCAGCATTACGTTGATGTTGCTGTTAGATCTTCTGCTACAGCAGAGGACCTACCTGATGCATCTTTTGCAGGACAGCAGGATACATATCTAAATATTAAAGGGGATGAATCCCTCTTAACTGCTGTAAAAAACTGTTTTGCCTCTTTATTTACTGATAGAGCAATATCTTACAGGGAAGCTTTTGGTTTTGATCATTTTTCTATCGGGCTAGCTGTAGGTATTCAAAAGATGGTTCGTTCTGATCTTGCAGCTGCAGGAGTTGGTTTCTCATTAGATACAGAAAGTGGATTTAAGGATGTTGTTCTTATAAATGGTTCTTACGGCCTTGGAGAGATGGTTGTTCAGGGAGCTGTAACCCCAGATGAATGGCTTGTATTTAAACCAACTTTTAAAGAGGGATATGAGGCGATTATAGAGAAAAAACTAGGTAAAAAAACTCATAAAATGGTTTATGGAACTACAGAAGAGGAGAGAGTTAAGATAGTTCCTGTTCCTGAAGAAAAACAAAAGCAGTTTTGCTTAACAGATGAAGAAGTTTTAAAACTTGCAGACTGGATTATGAAAATAGAGGAGTACTATTCAAATAAATACAATAAATGGACACCTATGGATGTTGAGTGGGCAAAAGATGGTGAGATAAATGAGTTGTTTATTGTTCAGGCAAGACCTGAAACAATCCACTCAAGAAAAGACCACTCAAAAATAACTGTTTATAAAATTACAGAGCCTTATGAAGAAAGACGGAAAAAAGTTTTAGTTACAGGAATAGCTGTTGGAGATAAAGTTGCTACTGGAAATGTAAAGCTTATGTACTCCCTTGAAGACGCAAAAGACTTCAAACCTGGAGATGTTCTTGTAACAGATATGACAGATCCAGACTGGGAACCTATCATGAAAAAAGCTGCTGCTATTGTAACAAATAGAGGTGGTAGAACCTGTCACGCTGCTATTGTTGCCAGAGAACTTGGGGTTCCTGCTGTTGTTGGAGCTGGTAACGCAACAGAAGTATTAAAAGACGGGCAGCTTGTTACTGTTTCCTGTGCTGAGGGGGATGTTGGTTATGTTTATGACGGAAAAATTGATTATGAAGTAGAAGAAGTTGATATAAACTCTCTCCCTAAAACAAAAACTCCTATTATGATGAATGTTGCTTCTCCTGAGGGAGCTTTTGATTTTTCGTTTTTACCAAATGCAGGAGTTGGTCTTGCAAGAGAAGAATTTATTATTAATAACTATATAGGAATACACCCTCTTGCTCTTATAAAGTTTGACGAAATAAAAGAGAAAGACCCAGAACTTGCTCAAATAATAGAAGATAAAACCTTTGGTTATGACAATAAAGAAGAGTACTATATCAAAAAACTTTCTTACGGAATTGCTAGAATTGCAGCAGCATTTTATCCAAAGCCAGTAATAGTTAGATTCTCAGACTTTAAATCAAATGAGTATGCGAACCTTATTGGTGGAAAGCTTTTTGAGCCTGTTGAAGAAAACCCAATGATTGGATGGAGAGGAGCTTCAAGATATTACTCTCCTCAATTTAAAGAAGCATTTGGTCTTGAGTGTAAAGCAATCCTTAGAGTTAGAAACAAAATGGGATTAAAGAATGTGAAGGTTATGGTTCCATTCTGTAGAACCCCAGAGGAAGGGGAAAAAGTTCTTAAAGTTATGGAAGAGTTTGGTCTTAAAAAAGGAGAAAATGGTCTTGAAGTTTATGTAATGTGCGAACTTCCATCTAACGTTGTTCTTGCAGATCAGTTCTCACAGCATTTTGATGGATTTTCCATTGGTTCAAATGACCTTACTCAGCTAACCCTTGGATTAGATAGAGATTCTTCTTTAGTTGCACATCTATACGATGAAAGAAATGAAGCAGTTAAAAGATTAATAGCACAGGTTATAAAAACAGCTAAGGAACACGGTAGAAAGATAGGAATATGTGGACAGGGACCTTCTGACTATCCAGATTTTGCTCAATTCCTTGTTGAACAGGGAATTGATACAATTTCAATAAATCCAGATGCTGTTTTAAAAACAACAAAAGCAATTTACGAAATAGAAAAAAAACTAGGTCTCCACTCAGAAGAAGAAGCAAAAACTTCCAACTAATATCTTTATAATCAATAGGGTACCTTAAAGGTACCCTACTTTTCTCCGAAAAAAAACAATATACACATATTTATCTTTTTATTAAGGGGTTTTTTGTATTTTAATAGTAGCCAAAAACATTAATATATATGGAGACTTAGAATATGAAACTGTCCAATATACTTAGAATACCTTTTTTAGGAGCAAAAGAGGAACAATCTCTAGGTATTCAGCTAGATAAAAACTTTGCAAGAGTAGCTGTTTTAGAGAAAGAAGGCAAGGAGTTTATACTTCCTGTTATGCCTTTTGAGATTGAACTTCCTGAAGATACTGAGCAAGCAGGTTTAATGCTTAGAGACCAGCTTGATAAAAGGGAAATTAAAATAAAAAAAGCTGCTGTTAGTATTCCAATTGGTTCAACATTGTACAAAACATTAAAGCTTCCAAAACTAAGCCCCCAGGAGTTAGAAGAAGCTGTGGAATGGAATATAAGAGAAGATATAAAAAGTTTAAAAGGAAGTACTATATACGATTATGATATTATTGGAGAGGATGAAAACATCTATCATATTCTTGTTGTTATAGCAAAGATTGATGAAATAGAAGAAGCAAAGGAAGTTCTATATTATGCAGGAATAACCCCTGAGATAATAGATTCTGAAGGAATAGCACTTATAAATCTTGCTAATTTACAAAAAGAAAAAGATACAGCATTAAAAGATGAAGCAAATCTTTGTATTCTCCATTTAGATTACAATGAGTCCTATCTTATCTTTTTCCATAACAATATATTTGTTCAAACATTAAACTTTGATGCTAAAAAGTACGAAGAAGTAGCTCCAGTAGAAAAGGAAAAAATTGTAGAGAAATTGATTAAAGAGATAAATTACTTCTTCCTTACAATTAGTGAGCCTAAGAGTATATTTACCTCAGGGCTTTTTGTTAGATTTCCAGAGATACATGCATATATGCAGCTTAAATTTTCAACTAGGTTTGCTCTTGTGGAACTAGACCCTGTTAAAGCTTTAAATATAGATTATTCAGGAAAAGTTCCTCTTAGCTTATATTCAGTTCCATTTGGCTTAGCGTACAGGAGATTTGAAGATGATAAGGATTAACCTAAATCCAGAAAAGAAAAAAGCAAAATTTAAAAAGAAAGGAATTTCCTTTAAAGCTCCTTCTATATCTTTGCCTAGACAGGGCATTCTTTACGCGGGTATTCCTGTAGCAGTTATTATTATAGGGATAGGGTACTACTTTAATCTGCAGTTTCAAATTAAAGACCTGCAAAATAAAAAAAGAACTCTTTTAGTTGAAAAAACAAAATACAGAATGGCTAAAAAACAGATAGATATACTGAAATCAAAAATAAAAGAAGCTGAGATGATGAAAGATGATGTTTCAAGGAAAATAAAGATATATCAGAGATTAGCAAAAGAAAAAAGGGATTTTGGAAAAATCCTATATGCTATATCTGTAAGTGTTCCTGATGGTGTATGGCTAACAAGCTTATCTATTTCTAGAAACGATTCTAAACTAAAAGGATATACATTTGATCCTCAATATATAACTATTTTTTATCAAAACCTAAAAAAGTTTTACAAAGACATTGAATTTAGGTCAACAAAGAGAACAGGGGAAAAAAGTTTAGTATTTTACTCCTTTAATTTTGATATGAAAAATTTCAAAAGAGCCGAAAAGTCTCCTTAGAATGTGAAGGAGGATTTCTATATTGGATATGGAAAATATAAAAGAACAGTGGGCTGAGCTTCCTGAGTGGAAGAAGCTTTTAGTTGTAGGTTTAGTATCTTTAGCAATAGGATATCTATTTTATGCATTTGTTATTTCAGAAAAGATAATAGAAAGAGATAAGTTAAACAGGGAAGTTCAAAATCTACAAAGAGAAGTTGAAAGATTAAAAAGAGCTTCAGATCCACGAATAAAGAAAAGGCTTACTAGAAAACTGAAAGAGTTAGAACAAGAAATAAGTATGCTAAATCAAAAAATGGAATATCTATCTAGGATAATTCCTGAGAGTGAAAATCCCCAGCTATTGTTAAAGTTTTTATCTGAAGGGGTAAAAAAATCAGGTTTAATATTAGATAAATTTGAAATATCAAAACCAGAAAATGCACTGATTAGTTATAAAGATAATAAACTTGTAATTAAGAAAACAAAGAAAAATTCAAAAACAAGGAAAGATGAAATTTCTTTAAAAAGAGTAACTATAAATTTAAATTTATATGGAGATTTAACGTCTTTATATAACTTTATAAAATTCGTAGGTAAAAGTAAAAGATATATAAGAATAGACAATGTAAGATTAAAGAAAAGCGAAAGTGGTCTACGGATAGGGGTACAACTTTCCACCTTCTATCTACCTAAGAAAAGGAGGGAAAAATGAGAAAATTACCTATTTTGTTGTATTTAATTATGTTAGCAACTACTGTTAAAGCTTCTGATGTATTCACCGAATTAAAAAATACTGTTGGATATATAAAAGTAAAAAACGGTGCTAATTATCTTATAGTTGAAACTAAAGACGGAGCAAAGTTAATAAAAACTCAAAAAGACCCCGAAAAGATTATTAAAGGTGACATTGGTATTTCTAAGGAAGACTTGAAAATAATTGGAGAGTGAGAGAAAAATGAAGAATATAAGGGTTCTTGCTTTACTACTAGTCTTACTTATAAG
>JALWKR010000225.1 GCA_027081375.1 Persephonella sp. | reverse complement strand
TCCAGACCACATCTTGGAGTTGATCCTGTTTTAGTTGGAGCTCAGGTTATAAACTCACTGCACCATATAGTTAGTAGAAAGGTTGACCCTCTACATCCTGCAGTTTTAACAATAGGAAGAATTAGTGGAGGATATGCAGATAACATAATCCCTGATGAAATTGAGATGGGAGGAACTGTAAGAACATTAAGTATAGACCTTAGAGATCAGATACCTAAATGGATGGAACATACTATATGGGGAGTAACACTCGCCTATGGAGCAGCGTATGAGTTTGAGTACAAACATGGAACACCACCTGTTATAAATGATGAAAAAACTACAAAATTTGCTCTTGGAATGATGAAGGACTTATTAGGGAAAGAAAATGTTATAGAGCTTGAAAATCCAAGTATGGGTGGTGAAGATTTTGCTGAGTATCTAATGAAAGTTCCAGGAACATTTATCAGACTTGGAATAAGAAATGAAGAAAAAGGTATTACAGCACCTCTTCATAGTCCACTTTTTGACATAGATGAAGATGTTCTCCCAATTGGTGTCTCTGTAATGTCTTACCTTGCCTACAAATGGGTGGAAGAACACTCTTAAACTATCAGGGAGCAAAAAGCTCCCTGTTAGTTAATCTTTTAGTTTCCCTTCTAAATACTGCTGATAAGCAGATAAATCTAAAAGACCATGTCCACTTAGATTAAATAAAATAACCTTTGGTTCCCCAGTTTCTCTGCATTTTAAAGCTTCATCAATAGCAACTTTTACAGCATGGGCAGATTCAGGAGCTGGGACAATACCTTCTGTTCTCGCAAAATCTACAGCTGCTTTAAAAATTGCTGTTTGAGGAACTGCAACAGCGTCAATAAATCCTTCCTCTTTTAGTTTAGATATTATTGGAGACATTCCGTGGTATCTAAGTCCCCCTGCATGAATAGAAGGAGGTATAAAATCATGTCCAAGAGTATGCATCTTTAAAAGAGGCGTTAAACCTGCAACATCTCCGTAGTCATACTCATACTTCCCCTGCGTTAATGTTGGACAGGAAGCAGGCTCAACAGCAATAAACTTGGTACAGCTATCACCGTTAAAGGTCTCTATTAAAAATGGAAGAGCTAAACCACCAAAATTACTACCGCCACCAGCACTTGCGATAACTACATCAGGATAGTGCTTTATCTTAGCAAGCTGTTTTTTTGCCTCAAGACCTATTATTGTTTGATGAAGTAAAACATGATTTAAAACACTTCCTAGAGAGTAATGGGTATCTTCCCTGCTTAATGCATCTTCTATAGCCTCACTTATAGCTATTCCTAAACTTCCAGGATTGTCGGGATCTTCTTCAAGGATTTTTTTACCAATATTTGTATAGGGGCTTGGACTTGGAACTACTTTTCCTCCCCACGTTTCCATTAAAATCCTTCTGTAAGGCTTTTGTTCATAACTTACTTTAACCATATAGACCATTATCTCAAGACCAAAGTATTGACCAGCAAAAGAGAGAGAACTACCCCACTGACCGGCTCCTGTTTCAGTTGTAAGCCTTTTAATTCCTTCTTTTGCGTTGTAATAAGCCTGTGCTACAGCGGTATTTGGTTTATGACTTCCAGGAGGACTAATTCCTTCAAACTTATAGAAAATCTTTGCAGGGGTATCTAAATATTCTTCAAGTTTTACAGCTCTAATTAAGGGAGTTGGTCTCCATATTGAGTAGATATCTAAAACTTCAGGTGGTATATCTATCCACCTTTCTGTTGACATCTCTTGCTCAATTAGTGCCTCAGGAAAGAGAGCTTTTAGTTTTTCTGGGTTCATTGGTTCTTTTGTTTCAGGATCTAAAGGTGGTTCTAAAGGAGAGGGTAGATCAGCTAAAACGTTGTACCACTGTTTTGGGATTTCATGGTCTTCCAGTAATATCTTTTTCATTATTTCCCCCTTTGAAGGTTTTTTCTTATGAATTATAATAACATCAGGAATAAAGATAATGTTTTCTGGGGAAAGAATGAAGATTTTAATGATAGACAACTATGACTCGTTTACATACAACATTGTTCAGTACTTTTATGAACTTGGGGCAGATGTATTTGTAAAAAGAAATGATGAGATAACTGTTGAAGATGTAAAAAATATGGACGATATAGAAGCAATTGTTATTTCTCCAGGACCATGTACTCCAAACGAAGCAGGAATATCTGTTCAGGTTATAAAAGAGTTTAAAGGAATATATCCTATCTTTGGTGTATGTTTAGGACATCAATCTATTGGGGCAGCATTTGGAGCTAAGATAATAAAAGCTAAATGTCTTATGCACGGAAAAACATCAAAAATATATCACAATGAAAAAGGACTTTTTAAAGATATTCCAAATCCTTTTGAAGCAGTTAGATACCACTCTTTGGTTATAGATAGAGAAACTCTCCCAGAAGACATAGAGATAACAGCTTGGACTAAAGAAGATAACGAAATAATGGGAATAGAGCATAAAAAGTATCCAATATGGGGAGTACAGTTTCACCCTGAGTCTATACTAACAGAATATGGAAAAAAACTTTTGCAAAACTTTATGGACTTAGCTAAGGAGTTTAACGAAACTAAACTACAAAGAAAATAAAAAACGGGGGATTAATCCCCCTGAGTAGAGCAATGGCATTACCAGCGGTACATAAATTTTTTCGTTTTATCTAATTTTTTCTTAAACTCATTTTTTCTTCCCAAGTATACTTCTCCCCATACTTTTCTCTAAGAATTTTTGCAACTTTAACCATATTTTTCAGTGCCGGGATAACTTCTTCCCACTGTCTTGTTTTAAGTCCACAGTCAGGGTTAATCCAGATTAGGTTTTTGTCTATAACCTGAACAGTTCTTTCTGCAATTTCCAGCATTTCTTCAACAGGTGGAATTCTTGGAGAGTGAATATCGTAAACTC
>JALWKR010000224.1 GCA_027081375.1 Persephonella sp. | reverse complement strand
ACTGTGATTTCACATACAAAAATATATATTCTATCCCTAAAAACGAAAGAAGGAGGTAATGTATGCAGGGAATAAAAACAGTCCTGCTACTTGGAATACTTACAGGACTATTCCTTGTTGTAGGTAAGATACTTGGTGGACAAACAGGAATGGTCATAGCATTTATTTTTGCTATGATTATGAACTTCTTTGCATACTGGTTCTCAGACAAGATGGCACTTGCAATGTACGGTGCTAGAGAAATTCCTTACGAGGAGGCTCCGTGGCTTCATGACATGATTGAAGAACTTGCTAGAAAAGCTGGAATTCCTAAACCAAAAGTTTATCTTGCTCCAATAGATATACCAAACGCCTTTGCTACTGGAAGGGATCCTAAACATGCCGCTGTCGCAGTAACATCAGGTATTTTAAATATCCTCTCTCCTGATGAACTTAAAGGAGTTTTAGCCCACGAAATAGCTCATATAAAAAACAGGGATATTCTTATCTCTTCTATAGCAGCTACTATTGGTGGTGCTATTTCTATGCTTGCTGAAATGGCATTCTGGTCAAATCTCTTTGGTGGAAATAATGAGGAAGAAGAAGGAGGAGGTATAGGAAATTTAATAGGTTCTGTACTTCTGTTCTTACTTGCTCCTTTAGCTGCTACTATTGTGCAGATGGCGATATCAAGAACAAGAGAGTATGCTGCAGATGCAACAGGTGCTCAGATATGTGGATGTCCTCTGTCTTTAGCAAGGGCTCTAGAAAAGCTTGAGATGGCTGCACAACAGCTTGCTCCTGTTGCAGCAAGAGAGGTAAATCCTGGAACTGCTCATATGATGATTGTAAATCCACTAAGAGGAGATTTTATTGCATCTTTATTCTCAACACACCCACCTACTCAGGAAAGAATTAGAAGACTATATGAACTAGCAAGACAGATGGGACAAATTCAATAAATATCTAGGAGAAAATAATGAACTTAAACACAGGAACAGTTGTAGCTTCAGAAGAGAAAAAATCTCTTATAGCAAAGACATATGCTCTCCTAAGCTTCGGGTTCCTGCTCATGGCAGTAGGAACCCTTATAGGACTAAACTTTTTACCTCAACTTTTATCCTTAGGTAAATGGGGACTTATAATTGTTTCTCTTTTGGTAACTATTGGAAGCATGATACTTGCTATTATTAATCAAAGAAATACTCTTGGGTATGTATTCTTCAGTATATTCACCTTTTCAGTTGGTTTTTTTTATGCACCTGCTATAGCTGTTATTTTTAACTCACCTGCTTTAATAGATATATTCTGGCAAGCATTTACTCTTACTGCATTAATTACAGTATCTCTCACTGTTTATGCTTTTATTTCTAAAAAGGATTTTTCTTTTTTAAGTGGATTTTTATTTACAGGTTTAATTATTGTTCTTGTTATGGTTGTTGTTAGTTTATTTTGGCACAACAGAATGTTTGAATTTGTTATGTCTGGGATGGGAGCAGTTTTATTTTCTGTTTATATTCTATACGATACTTCTAGACTTATTCATGAAAAAGGAACTCCTATAGAGATTGCAATAGCTCTATTTCTTGATATTGTTAACCTGTTCTGGATGTTATTTCATCTACTGGAAATTCTAAAAGGGGAAGAATAAGTTTTAAACTTATTCTTCTTTTGTTACGATAAGTAAGATTAATAAAAAAGCGGGGAGAGGTTATGGATTTTTCTAAAAATGTATTTGTGCAGATAGAACACTTTAACTGGAATAACTTTGCTTTAGCAAAAGATATATCAAAAAAATTAGGAAATGGATTGTATATTGTTCTTGTAGATTTTGACCAGCAGGAGCAGGATAAAGTAATAAAAAGATTAAAAGAAATTGATACTTCTATTCACATAAACACCTTTTCATCCTTAGGAGAAGCTAAAACATTTATTGATGATTTTAAACCGACTCTTGTTATGGTGACACAGGAAAAGGTAAACCCTCTTATTCATATTTTTAAACTTACTGAAGCAGAAAAATTTGTTAAAGGATTAAATGATTTTAATATTTTGCTTTTATGGGAAGAAACTCAGAAAATAGAAAAAATTTTAATAAATTTAGATTATGAAACTACAACGGAGAAGTATATTCAATTAGCATATGAGTTTGCTTCAAAGATTTCAAAAGAATTTGACTTTATATACTCTTTCTATGAATCTTTCTATGAAAATAGATTAAGAAAAACCCATGCTGATGAAGAAGCTAAAAAGATTCTTATAGAGATGTTTGAGGAGCATGTTCACACCCTTGAAGAAAAATTAAAAAATGCTATAGGCAAAGAAATACCTTTAAAAGTTATAAAAGGAGATCCTAAAAAGGAAGTTCCTTATTATTCAAGAACCCATGATTATGATCTTCTAGTTATAAATCAAAATATAGAAGACAAAGAATCATATATAGAAAATACAGAAAATTCAGTAGCAATACTTTTAGATTAAAGGGGAGAGTCGTGGAGCATAACGCACACAGTATTTTAGGACTTTTAGGATTAAACAGTCATGAATTTATCTACTGGCTTTCTATTGTTCTATTTATTGGAACATACGCAATGATTGTTCTTGAAAAAGTATTTCACAGAGTTCCTGCAGCTTTATTAGGTGGTTTTTTAGCAGTATTTATAGGTGTTGTAACTCCTAAGCAGGCATGGGAATCAATAGATCACAACACAATATTCCTTCTTATAGGAATGATGATTATTGTTTCTGTGCTTATTGAAAGTGGTTTTTTCTCAATACTTTCTTCTCTTGCATTAAAGATAACAAAAGGAAATCCTTTTAAGATACTCCTCACATTTACAATGCTTACAGCTGTTTTATCTGCATTTTTAGACAACGTTACAACAGTTCTTTTCATGGTACCAATATTAATTTCCATAACTTCTAAGTTGAAACTA
>JALWKR010000223.1 GCA_027081375.1 Persephonella sp. | reverse complement strand
CTTCTTCTTTAGCTTGCTGTAATGTTTTATTGAGAAAATCTAACGCTTCTATTCCATTTGCAGCTTCAAAAACAGTATGCCCATCTTTTTCTAGTATTCTTCTTATTATCTTTCTTGCAACAGGAGAGTCATCTAGTATAAGGATTTTGTAACGTCCTGTTCTTTCTATCTCCTCTCCAACTTCCTCTTCTACACCAAAAATCTTAATCATACCTAGTTCATCTAATATTCCTTCAAAATCAAGAAGTAAAAGTAAATTCCCATCCTCTATCTCTATAACTCCTACAATCTTCCCGCCAAGCCTTTCTTCTATTGAAGGAGGTGGTTTCCTTATATCAGCCCATTTTATTCTTCTAATCCTTTTTGCATCGTGAACAATAACTCCTACTATCTCTCTAAGAAATTCCATTACAATGACATATCTTCCCGCATTCTCAGGCTCTTTTATCTTCATCCATCTTGCAAGATTAACAATAGGGACAACTTCACCTCTAATTTTGGCTATTCCTTCAACCTCTGGGGGAGAACCTGGAGATTTAACAATTCTTTCTGGTCTTTTTATAACCTCTCTAACTTTAGCAACGTTAACTCCTAAAACCCACTCGTAGATAGAGCCATCATCTAAGACTTCATACATTCTAAAATCTATTATTTCTAATTCGTTTGCACCTGTTTCTAATATCTTTGGTAAAAAATCTTTTTTTGACATTAAATCCTCCACCCACTAAAGATTATCGGCTCTGAAAATCTTTTTTATATTCAGGATTGTTAAAAGCTCCCTTTCTTCATCCTCTTTTGTTATCATTACAACTCCCTCTATAAATTCAGGGTCAATACCTATTGAGTTCATTGGAGGAGGTTGTATATCCTCTGGATCTACATTTAGAGCCCCTTCTACTTTATCCACTAAAAGACCTATATTTCCAAAATCTGTTTCCACAACAATAATCATATTTCTCCCTGGAATAACTTTTTCTGGAAGCCCAAGTTTTTTCTTTAACGTTACAACAGGAATAATATTTCCCCTTAAGTTCATAACTCCTAAGATATATTTTTTTGTTTTTGGAACAGGAGTTATATCTATATCCATTGTTATCTTCACTACTGTTGTAATATCTACTCCAATAAGCTCATCATTAAGTCGGAAAGTTATTAATCTTTTTTCGTTTGTTTTTATTGCTTCAATTTCTCTTATACCAAGAACTTCCATTTCAGACATCATAAAACTCCTACAAGTTGTGTTTTCTTATCGTTAATAAGAGAGTTTGTATCTACTATTAGAACAACTTTTCCATCTCCTGTTATTGTTGCTCCTGCTATTCCCTGAACATCTTCAAGGAGTTTACCAAGAGGTTTAATAACTATCTCTTCTTCTCCAAATAGTTCATCTACAGAGATAGCTATATTCTTTTCTCCAACTCTCACAATAACTATAAACTCTTTTTCAGGTTTATCTTCTATATCAAAAAGTTCTCCTAAACTAAACAGGAGATAAACCTCATCTCTAAGCATAAAAGATTTAAAGTTTCCAACTTTTTTAACATTTGCAGGGTCATACTTAACAATCTCAACAACAGAGTAAAGAGGTATAGCGAAAATTCTTTCATTAACCCCAACCATAAGAGTTCTAATAATTGCAACTGTAAGGGGAAGTTTCATTATGAACTTTGTACCTTTCCCTGGTTCACTTTCTACCTCTATAGTTCCTCTAAGGGCATGTATAGTGGAGGCAACAACGTCCATTCCAACACCACGACCAGAAACCTCACTAACTTTGTCAGCAGTTGAGAACCCTGGCATAAAAAGAAGCTCAAAGGCTTCCTTATCACTCATATTTTCAGCCTGTTCAGGGGTTATAAGACCTTTTTCAACAGCCTTTTTCTTAACTTTCTCTACATTAATACCCCTTCCATCATCCTCTATAGAAATGATTATTCTGTCTCCTTCCTGATAAGCAGAAAGTTTTATAGTCCCTTCTTCAGGCTTCCCTGCAGCAACTCTCTCTTCTGGAGGTTCTATACCGTGGTCTATTGCATTTCTTACAAGGTGTATAAGAGGGTCTTCAAGTTTATCAAGGATAGACCTATCTATCTCTGTATCTTCTCCCTCTAAAACAAGATTAACCTTTTTATTTAATCTTTTAGCTAGGTCTCTAACAATACGTGGAAACTTACTGAATATCTTTTTAACAGGCTGCATACGAAGTTTCATTACAGCATCTTGAAGGTCACTAACAGTACGGCTCATTCCTGTTATAGAGTCTATAAGCTCTTCTATTACATCACTATCCTCACAGCTTGTCTCTAAGCTTGAAGCTAGCTTTACAATTCTGTTTCTGTCTAAAACAAGCTCTCCAACAAGATTCATTAACGTTTCTACTCTTTCAACATCAACCCTTATAACTTCTTCCTTCTTCTCTGTTTTTTTCTTCTGTGGAGGTTTTGGCTTCTCTTCCTGTTTAACTGGTTTTTTTTGCTGTTGAACTTGAGGAGGAGCTTCCTGCTTTGGCTCTTCTTTCTTTTCTTTAGGTTTTATTAAATCTTTTACATCTTTTCCTTCAACTATTAGTTTTTCAAGTTTTTCAACAACCTCTAGAGGTGGTCTTTCATCTGGAGGAAGAAGAATTAGCTCTTCTAATATTTCCCCTAAATCTTTTCCTTTGTACTGAAGAATAAGCTTTTTAATATCCTCATCTACTCCTTCAACAAACTCAAAATCTTCTTCCTCTTCTGAAGATTCCTGCTGTGGCTGTTTTTCAAAAGTATCTGATTGAGGTATTTCTGAACCTTCCAATATAGCCTTTAGTTTTTCTAAAAGCTCTTTTACATCCTCCTCATCAGGTATCTCATCGCTTTCTTTTAACATTTCTATTGCTTCTTTCAGCTTATCCACCCCTTCAAAAATAACATCCATCATTTCAGGGGTGAGGGTCATTTCATCATTTCTAAGCTTATTGAAAATATCCTCTATCTTATGAGCTATCTCAACAATAGTTGTTAGGTTTAAAAATCCTGCACCACCCTTAAGGGTGTGCATTCCTCTAAAGATTTTATTTAAAAGGTCTTTATCATCTGGGTTATTTTCTAACTCTATCAGGTCTTGGTCTAGATTTGATAGTATTTCTTCTGCTTCTATGAGAAATTCTTCAAGAATTTCTCTCATATCATCACTAAATTCCATTCTCATGATAAAACCTCTTTACATTCCGTGTTCTTTTAAAATCTCATCAACATCTGTTTGCTCAACTTCTCTTTTCCATTCTAGTTCTTCTAGTTTCTTTTTAATCTCTTTGGCTTTTTCTGATTCAAGGGTGTCTTCTAAACCTAAATCCATAGCAAGTTTTACTATGTCCTGTTCAACTTCATTTAGGAAGTCTGATATTTTCTTAAGCCTCTGTGCAAGAATATCCTGAAATTCTAAGAGGGTTAACGCTTCTGTTAATGTTTCAGCAAGGGTATCTTCATTTTGTTTAATCTTTTCAATTTCCATTGAATAAATACTTTTGCTTAGTATCTCTTTGTTTTCTTCTATTAGAGATAAAGCGTATGTTATGTTTTCAATGAGCTTTTTTGTTGCTTCTTCACTTTCAGTTATAGATTTATTGATATGTTTGTTTACTATTGAAAAACCATCTTTTTTTTCTGTTAAGTTAGAAAATATAGAGCTGTACTCCTCTATCTTTTGTATTAGCTCTTTGATTTCCTCTTTAACTTTTTTGTCCATGATTCACTCTCCCTCTATAAAAAAATTAATAATTTTTTAATTAGTTTATTATTATCGTAAAAAAGTATTGCATTTTTATACCCTTTACTCCGATATTATATTATAAGCAAAAGTGTAAAAAATTATTACAGTTTAGGTGGTGTTATGGTTGAGAAAAAGCTAGAACAGCTAATTAAGACGTTAGAGGAAGAGAAAAATCTTATTGTTCGGGCTATAGAAGCCCAGGAGTATATTGAAAAGTTAATAAAAGTTATAGAAGAAAAACAAAAACTCCTTGAACAGATTAAAAACTTATCTCCTGAGGAAATCCAAAATTATAAAGATAAGCTTGAAAAAATAAAAAAACTTAGTCAGGTAAATATGAGTTTAGCCTTAGATAATCTTCAGTTTATAGAGGAGGTTTTCTCTGTAATATTCAAAGATGAAGCAAAGCAGTATAACCAAACAGGATATATCCAGCAAAATCAAAAAAGCCTGTTTAACAAGAAAATCTAATATTAATCATACCTTAAAAACTCTTTTCTATATATTCCTGTTAATGATATGGGATTTCATATAGATTATGTTATAGGCTTATTAATAGTTTTTTCAGCTGTATATTTTCTCTATAGAAAAATAAGAAAGACAATTCAAAGGGGAAGGTGTGCCTCCTGTCCTGTGTATGATGAATGTGAAAAGATGAAAAAAGTAGATTTAAAAGAGCTAAAATAGCACTAGTCTAGTACATGTTTTTCAAGAATATAGCACACAAAAACTCCTGAGAAAACAATCTCATCCTTGTGATTTTTCCCTATAACTTCAACAAATCTCTTTTTTCCTTCTTTTTCTTTAACAATACCTTCAAAGAGTATTTTTTCTCCAACTTTCGTTGGCTTTAAAAATTTAACCTCTGCCTTTCCTAAAACAACATTAGGATGATTTACAGCAAGCATGGAGCAGTAATCAGCTGCTCCAAATATAAAACCACCGTGAACTAACCCTTTCTCATCAGCAGACATTTCCTCTATTGTTTCTAAAAGAACTGTAGCGAAATTATCATCCTCAACTGCTAATGGTTTTCCACATAAGTTTTGATTTATCTTTTTATGAGTTTTTATCTCCATTTTTCACCTCAAAGCTCAATGTCTTCAGCATTAAAAACAGGACCTTCATAACATACTCTTTTATATGTATCTTCTTTTTTATCCTTCACAACACAACCAATACATATACCAAAACCACACGCCATTTTACTTTCTAAAGAAAGATAAGCAGGAACACCTATTCTTTTAGCTTCACTTGCTACAGCCTTCATCATACCTTTTGGTCCACAAACAGCTAAAACAGTGTTTTTATTTTCTGTGGCGAGTTTTTCTAAATCTCTTGTTACTAAACCTTTTTCTCCATAACTACCATCTTCTGTATACACAATAACATCATCTTCAAAACCGTTATCTTTTATCCATTGAAGCATTGAGAGCTGATCTTTTCTTCTAACACCGTATAAAGCTTTAAAAGGTACTTCCTTTCTTTTTAAATCTTTCATTAAGAGAGAAAGTCCAGCAAAACCAATTCCACCACCAACTAAAAGATAGTAATCAAAATTTTCAGGAAAAAGATTTTTTCCTAAAGCTCCTAGAATATTAATCTCTTCTCCTTTTTTTCTCTTTGTAAGTACTTCAGTCCCTTTGCCGTATACATCGTAGTATATTAAAAGCTCATCCCCTTCAACATCAGCTATAGCAAAAGCTCTCCTCATCATAGGGTCATACTGGTTTTCAAAAGTTCCTTTTACCATTACAAACTGAGCAGGTTTAACATTTTTAGAAATCTTAGGGGCTTTAACTTTTAAAAGCCACGTTCTACCAGAAATAAATCTGTTTTCTGTTATTAAGCACCTTTCATCTATATACAATACCCTTACCCTCTAAATCTGTTAGTCTTCATAATATTTTAAGGGAAAAAAGTACATTTTTTGTTATTAAATATTCTATGATATTATAAATATAGTGATATTACAGTCACATAAACATTAAGTATTTGAAAAAGCTAAAAAGTTAAAGAGGGTCATGTTGAGAAAAAAAGCTTTTGTTTTTGGCTTTTTATTAATTTTATTAATAAAGGTTAATATAAAAGCTGAAGAGTTTTCTGGTTTTGATAGTGAGTTAAACCCTGATGATGTAGGTCTTGTTGTATCTGTTGTCCTTGATAACTCAAAACCTATTGCGGAAATAGAAAACCTAAGGACAAAAATACATCTATCTCTTAATATGGACATTGCAGAGAAGACAGCTATAAAAGAAAGGATAAGAATATTAAAAACAAAAGGATATAAAAACCTTAAAAAGTACATAAACAGAGGAAAAAAATATATACCTCTTATAAAAGAAATATTTGAAGAATACGGTGTTCCTGATGAGCTTATTTTCCTTCCAATTGTTGAAAGTCATTTTGATATAAGGGTTAAATCCCCTGCAGGAGCAGCTGGATTATGGCAATTTATGCCTCTAACAGGTAGGACATACGGTCTTAGAATAAATAAGTGGATAGATGAAAGGTATGATGTTGAAAAATCAACTATAGCAGCTGCTAAGTACTTAAGAGATTTATACTCAGTATTTGAAGACTGGATGCTTGCAATAGCTTCTTACAATAGTGGAGAAGGAGCAATCATAAGAAGGATTAGATTATACGGTGGGAAAAACTTCTGGGATATAAGAAATTATCTTTCAAAAGAGACAAGAAATTATGTTCCTAGTTTTTTAGCAACTGTTGCTGTTGTTAAGGAAATTTTAAATGAGGAACATTTTGATTTTAATTCCCAAACTTTTGACATACTAAAGGTTAATAAACCTGTAAGTTTAAAGTTAATATCTGAGATTTCAGGAATACCTTATGAAGAACTTAGAAGAATGAACCTGCATTTAAAGAAAGGAAAAACTCCACCTCTTCCTGGAACATATAACATATATCTTCCAGTTGGATATAAAGAAACTATACAAAGTGCTCTTGAAAAAATCCCTTTAGTAAATTACTACGCTTTAAAAGAGTATGTAGTAAAAAAAGGGGACAACCTCTCAAAAATAGCAGACAAATTTGGTATAACAAAAGAGGATCTAATAAGTATTAATAAACTTAAAAATAAAAAACTTAGAGCAGGAATGATAATAAAAGTTCCAACAGTTATTGAAGCATATCCAGAGTACGCAAAAGGAACTATAGACCTTTCTGAAGATATTATATATACATCAAAAGGTATCATTTATAGAGTTAAACCAGGAGATAGTTTAATATCAATAGCTAAAAAGTTTAGAGTATCTGTTAAGTCTATCAAAAAATGGAACAAACTTTATAAAGACAAATATATATATCCAGGACAAAAGATAGTTATATACAAAAAAGTTAGAATTAGAAAACCTAAAGTTGTTCCTATGAATGTTACCTACCTAAAAAAACTACTTAGAAAAAAAATATACAGAAGATACGTCTACAATATAGTTAAAGAAGGAGAATCTTTAATTAAGATAGCTAAAAAATACGGTTTAACTGTAAAACAGCTAAAAAAGATGAACAATCTAAAATCTAATAAAATATTTGTTGGACAGAGATTAAAAGTTATAAGACTAATAAAAAGAAAAGGATAAGATGAAAGAAAAAATAAAGTCTCTCCTTGAGCCTCATAAAATACATACAAAGTTAGGAAGTAGTTTAGAGTTTTTAGAAGATATTGTTATCTTTATTCTAACTATACTTCTTTTTATTCTCAGTATATTAGCTTTAAATGATATAGCAGTTGCCCTATTCAAAGAGAAGATAAAGTTTTACGATTTAATACCAAAGTTCCTGTATATCTTCATTCTTACAGAGCTTTTTAGACTTATGATTGTTTATTTAAAAGAAAGAAGGGTAGATACCTCCCTTATAGTAAAAACCACTTTAATAGCTATACTAAGGGAGGTTATTATAAAGGCTCCTCATTTTGGACTACATGAGTATATAGGAGTAAGTATACTTCTTGCTGTTCTTGGGCTAATGTATTACGTTCCTAAATACATATTTGTTTCTGAAGAAAAGTTTGAACTAAAACATAAAGAAAGAAAAGCTAAGGTAAAAAGGGTAATAAAAAAACCGTTGAAAGTTTCTAAATCTTCATAAATTTTTCTTTATGAAAAGATTTTTCGGAAGTATATCTTGCTATCCTGAATATAGACTTTCAAAAGATATAGACAGTCCTTTTTTAGTTATTGTTCCTGATAAAAAAAGACAGAAGCAGTTTGCTAAAAATATAAAAGCTTTTTTAGATTACTTTAAGAAAAACTTTTCTGTTTATGAAATTCCTTCTGAAAAAGAAAAAGCAGATGTTGAAGCTCAAATAAAAAGAAATATTTCCCTTCTTTCAATTTTGAAAAAGGAAAACAGTGTATATGTAACAACAAAAGAATCTCTAGATATTCCTGTAAGGGATAAAGATACCTTCAGACAAAGCTGTATATTCTTAGAAAAAGAAACAGAGATAAACAGAGATTTTCTTGTAGAAAAGCTTTTAAGTATTGGGTATATAAGGGAAGATACACCAGAGTATCAGGGAGAATTTTCCGTAAAAGGAAACTTTATTACAGTTAATATCCCTTTTATAGGAATAGTGGAAATAGACCTGTTTGGAGATACTGTTGAAAATATTTTTTTAAAATCAAAACTTGGGACAAGAAAGAAAATAGAAAAGATAGATATATTTCCTTTAAATGACTGTTTAGAAACAGATAAAACTGTTCCTTTAAAAGAACATCTAAAATCTTTAAATATCTGTTATGTAGATGTTTACAACGAACCTTTAGGAAAAGGAACATTCTATTTCTTCTCAAAAGGGGAAAATAAAGAGATTGTTTCAGAGAAAGAGGCTAGATTTTTTGAAAAAGTATACATTCCTATAACTTCTCCTCTATACCTTAAAGAAAAAATATCTTTTCTACCTGAAGAAAAACAGTACTTAAGCTTGGATGTAGAGCCACTAAAAGAAGGTGATTATATAATCCACGAAGATTATGGAATTGGAATTTTTAGAGGAATAGAAACAAGGGATATAAAAGGAAAAACGTACGACTTTATGGTTTTAGAGTATGCAAATAATGAAAAAATATACGTTTCATACCTTCATTTTGACAAAATCTTTAAATACAAACCACAGGGAAATATTGTTTTAGACACAATAGGTGGAACCTCATGGAAAAATCTAAAGAAAAAAGTAAAATCTTCTCTAAAAAAGATAGCATACCAACTTGTAAGGCTATACTCAGAGAGAAATCAGATAACAAGACCACCTTTAAATATATATGACCCATTAATAAAAGAGTTTGAAGAAAGCTTTCCATTTGTTGAAACCCCTGACCAGAAAAGAGCTATAGAAGATGTTAAAAAAGACTTATCCTCTGAAAAACCTATGGAAAGAATTGTGTGTGGAGATGTGGGATTTGGTAAAACAGAAGTAGCCCTTAGAGCTGTTTTTATTAATGCTGTAAATGGTAAACAGTCTTTAGTTTTAACTCCTACCACAGTATTGTCTTACCAGCATTACAGAAACTTTAAAGAAAGATTAGAACCTTTTGGAATAAAAGTAGAAAATCTTTCTAGACTAAAGAGTAAAAAAGAAACAGAAAAAATATTAAAAGAGCTTGAAGAAGGAAAAATAGATGTTTTAATTGGAACTCACAAAGCCCTTGGAGACAACGTAAAGTTTAAAAATCTAGGTCTTTTAGTGATAGATGAGGAGCATAGATTTGGTGTTAGAGCAAAAGAGAAAATAAGACATATTAAAAAAGATATTGATACTTTGTATATGACAGCTACCCCTATACCTAGAACACTTAATATGGCTATATCAGGACTTAAAAAAATATCAGTTATAAACACTCCTCCAGAAGGAAGAAAAGAAACAAAAACGTATATATTCCCGTACTCTATAGAAAAAGTAAAAGAAGCTATTGAAAGAGAACTTAGCAGAGATGGTCAGGTTTTTTATCTTCACAATAGAGTTGAAACAATAGAAGAAAAGGCTAAAGAAATTAAAAAACTATTTCCTGATAAAAATGTAGCTGTAGTCCACGGACAGATGAAACCTAAACAGATAGAAAAAGTTCTTCTAGATTTCATCCAGAAGAAGATAGACATTCTTGTATCTACTTCTATAATAGAAACAGGAATAGATATTCCATCAGCAAATACTCTTATTATAGAAAGGGCAGACCTTTTTGGACTTGCACAGCTGTACCACTTAAGAGGAAGAGTTGGAAGAGGAAATCTACAGGCTTACTGTTATCTATTAATTCCTGAGGACTCTAGTATAACAAAAGACGCAGATAAAAGACTTGAAATAATAAAAAGACTAACTAGACCAGGCTCAGGACTAAAAGTTTCTATAGAAGATATGCAGATAAGAGGAGTAGGAAACATACTTGGTGTGGAACAAAGTGGTTATATAAAGGCAGTGGGATATGAAATGTATATAAAACTTCTTAAGGATGCAATAAACGAGGAAACTGGGATAGAAGAAAAGGAACCTGTTATAGTTGTGGATTTTGAAAGTTATATACCTTCAGATTTTATAGAGGATAAAACAGAAAGAATGAATATATATATGGCTGTTTCAAAGGCAAAAGACCCGCAGGAAATCCAGCAGATAAAAGAGTATTTAGAAGAGTTCTACAGCGGCCTTCCAAAAGCATTTAGCATGTATCTAGAGATATCAAAACTGAAAAAAGCCTTAGCAGGCAAAGGAGTAGAAAAAATAGAGCTAAAGTATCCTGTATCTGCTATATATTTTGATAACAATGTTTCGTTAGATTTTTTAGAAACACTGATAAAAAAACTTAACGTTAAGCAGGTTTACAAAGACAAAGTTGAGATATTCTTAGGAGATATAAAAGAGTTAACAGAAGCTATTTTATAATAGGATACTGACCAAGTACTGCATTGTAATTCTTTATTAATCTAAACATTTCAGGTTTTGGCTTTTCAAAGCTGTCAATTCCTAGTAAAGATAAGATTTTTTTATCTTTTAGATTGTATAGAGCATTTTTTATCCTTTCTTTTAAAGGTTCAGGAACTTCTTTAGAAAGAGCAACAACATATCTTGGAACATAAGGAGATTTTCCTAGTATTCTTATTCCTTTATCAATATATAAAAGAGCACTTTCTTCTTTTACTCCTGCAGCGTCAGCTAAACCAGCTAAAACAGCTAAAATTGCAGCTTTATCACTTCCAGAACTCCACATATCAGCAATATCTTCATAAGAGATATCGTTAACACTAAGTATGTATAAAGGCATAACGCAGTTACTTGCACAGATAGAACTTCCAAGGGTAATCTTTGCACCTTTAAGATCTTTAACAGATTTTATAGGACTGTCTTTTCTAACCACTATAACTCCTGCCTCCATAACCATTCCATCTATTTTCAGAACAGCAATACTTTCAACAGGTTCTATCTCCTGAATTTTATAAAAAACAACAGGACAGGTAATTGAGATATCAATATGTTCATATCTATATAGGTCTAAAATATCTTTATAATTTCTAACAACAAAAAGATTTACTTTTTCTCCTGTTTCTCTTTCAAGATATTTAGATAAAGCTTTAAACTTTTTATACTCCTCAATAGTTGAGCCAGAAGAAAGCACCGCAAAGTTTATCTCATAGCTAAATGCATTAAAGAATATAAAAAACAGCAGAAAAAAAATCTTAACCATGATATTTCCTTATTTTTCTTTTTTCTTTCCGTACCTTTCCCTTACTGCTTTAAAATCATGAACCACTGCAGGAACAAGTCTGTATCCTTCTTCCTGAAGTGCAGCAAGTTTAGCAACTCCTGCAGGAGTTAAGATAACAAATGAAGGAAAATCTTCCCTATCAAACCCGAAAGCTTTTGCAGCGTTGTAGCACACATAAAACTTTACACCATAGCTATCATGAAAATTTTTTATTCTGTCTACAATCTCTTTAAAAACCTTATAATTTTGTTTAGCAAAAATAGGAATTTCAGCACCATGGCTTACTACAACAATTTCTACTTCTTCCAAAGGGGAATACTCATCATAGGCTTTAAAGTGATTTCTTAAAAAGTTAAGAGCTTTTCCTACGTCTTCAGGAGAACCTAAATTCCAGTCGTAAACTACTTTCACTGAAGGATATGTAATTTCAGAAGCTTCAAAAGAAGCCATATCTTTCTTCTTTTCTACTGCATATGAATAAAAAACCAGAGAAATAGCTGATATAACAATAGCTAAGAACTTCATTTTTCCCTCCTCTTGAAATTAATTAAAAATGTAATAGAATGTTAACAATGGTCTTTCCAAAGACCATATTGTATTACTTACCTTTTTAAATTCTGCTTTGCCTTTGTGGAGGGATAAAATCCCGTAGAAGCAAAGGCTTAAAAGTATTCCGTGAGTCCTTACCTTTTTGGTAAGGATAACGGATAGTACATCCCTA
>JALWKR010000222.1 GCA_027081375.1 Persephonella sp. | reverse complement strand
ACCTGTGCCTGAAGAATATCAACTTTTGTAACTAGTCCTTCTTCGTGAAAAGCTTTTACTGTTTCTAAATGTTTCTCTACTGCTTTTTTTTCAGCTTTGTAAACATCAACTAAAGCTTTTGCCATTAAAACATCATAGTAAGCTTTTTTTATCTCTGCCTTTATATCATTTTCTTTTTCTAGATAACTGTATTTTTTTGCTTTTATATTAAGCTTTGAGATTTTTATCTTTGCAGGTCTTATTCCTCCTGTGTAAACAGGATAGGATAGTCCTATGTTGAAGGAGTAGTAGTTATTTTCTGACTGTTTAAAGGATATGGGAACTGGAATTAAAGGAGATGGTGGAATAGAGGTGTAAGGGGTATCTTTAAGCCACGTATACTCATATTTAGAAAAGAAAAAAGGCATAAAAAGCTGTTTATCCTCTTTTAGCTGAAACTGGGAAACTTTTATATCCTGTTTGTACTCTTTAAGCTGAGGATTGTTTTTCAATCCTATATTGACTGCTTCTTCAAGAGTAAGTCCGTAAGCTACAGTTGAAAAGATTAAAGAAAAAACTATCTTTTTCATGATTTTAAACCTACCAGAATTATTTTTATACCTTCTTCTGATAAGGATAAGGTTTCTTGAAAACTTTTTCTCTGAAGAAGAATATAATCTTCAAAAACCATTCTTTTATATCCTATTATCATATTTGCTATGTTGTCTGGAGATACGTTCTTTAGATGTTCTTTTTTTACAGCTTCATCTATTATCTCAGTTAGGTATCTTCTTATCTCTTCTACTGTGTCAAAGTATATCTTTTTAAAGCTTTCACTTACAGGAAATATCTGATATAGGAATATCTCTGCTATCTTTTTATTTTCATACAGAAGCTTTAAAAACTCTTTATTCATCTGCAGAAGATTTCTTTCCAATGAACTGTCATATTTTTCTTTTACTATTTTTAGTATCTTTTCTTTAAGCTGAAGAATAAGTTCTTTAAATATCTCTTCTTTGCTTTTAAAGTATATGTAAAATGTTCCCTGAGATACTCCTGCTTTTTTAACAATGTCTGACACTTTTGTTTTGTGAAATCCTTTCTCTGAAAAAACCTCTTTTGCTGATAGAAGAAGTCTTTCTTTTGTGTTCATTTTTATCTCCTAACTGACTAGTCAGTCATATTTTAAACAGTTAAAAAAATTTTTTCAAGGAAGGCTCCAAAAAGGAGCCCTCTATTTATTTTGCAACTTCTACAAATCTTGATTCTCTGATTGTTGTAACCTTAATCTGCCCTGGAAATTCCACTTCTTTTTCTATTCTTTTTGCTATCTCTTTTGTTAGTAGATATGCTTCTTCATCTGAGAGTTTTTCTGCGTTAACGATTATTCTTACCTCTCTTCCTGCCTGTATAGCAAAGGATTTTTCAACATTTTCAAAAGAGTTAACGATGGCTTCAATCTTTTCAAGTCTGTTTATGTAAGACTGTAGTGCTTCTCTTCTTGCCCCTGGTCTTGCTGCTGATAGCGCATCTGCAGCAGCAACTAAAACAGCCTCAGGGTATCTTGCAGGTTCATCGTTGTGGTGGTAGAGGATTGCATTTATAACAACATCTGGCTCTCCGTATCTTTTTGCAAGCTCAGCTCCAACTTTTGAGTGGGAACCTCCTACTTCGTGGGAGATTGACTTTCCTATGTCGTGCATAAGTCCACCTCTTCTTGCAGCTTTTTCATCAAGTCCAAGTTCAGCAGCCATCATACCTGCAAGATATGCAACTTCCTTTGTATGTAAAAGAACGTTTTGTGTATAGGATGTTCTGTAGTAAAGCTTTCCTATGTAGTAGTAAAGCTCAGGGTGAACATCTGTAAATCCAAGTTCAAGGCATGTTTCCTCTCCAAGTTTTCTAACATGCTCTTCCATCTCTTCTTTTACTTTTCCTACAACCTCTTCAATTCTTCCTGGGTGAATTCTTCCATCTGCTATAAGTCTCTCTAAGGATTTCTTAGCTATTTCCCTTCTGAGTGGGTCAAAAGAAGAGATAGTAACAATGTCAGGGGTATCGTCAATAATAAGGTCTACTCCTGTTTCCATCTCAAAAGCTCTTATGTTTCTTCCTTCTCTACCTATTATTCTTCCTTTTAGGTCGTTAGATGGAAGGTCAACAACAGATATTGTGTAAGATGTAGTAACTTCTGGAGCAAGTCTCTGTATAGCTGTAACAAGGTTCCATTTTGCTTCTTTTTCAGCTTCTTTTCTAGCCTCTTCTTCTATCTCTTTTGCAAGTTTAGCTGCCTCAAGCTTAGCTTCTTCCTCAACTCTTCTCATTAACTCTTCTTTTGCCTCTTCTTTTGTCATAGAAGCTATTCTTTGAAGCTCAAGCATGTATTGTTCTTCTGCAGCTTTTAGTTTTGCTTCTTTCTCTTCTATTTCTTTCTGAATGTTTTTAATCTCTTCTTCTAACTTTTTAATCTCTTCCCATTTTTTATCTAGTTCTTCTTCTCTATGCTCTACTCTTGCAAGTCTTTTTTCAAGTTGAGCTTCTCTAGCCATTAATGTCTTTTCAAGTTCTTGAAGTTCTTCTCTTTCTTTCTTAAACTCATTTTCAAGCTCCTGCTTTCTCTTAAGAATTTCTTTTTCTATAAGTATTTCCTGTTTCTGCTTTAATCCTTCTGCTTCCCTTATAATCTCTTCTGCCTTTCTTTTTGCTTCAGCTTCAGCTTCTTTTATTATGTCCTGTGCTTTTCTTTTTGCTTCCTCTTCAATTCTTTCTTTTTCTGAAATTATTTTTTGTGCCTGTTCTTCTTTTTGTTTTAAGGTTTTTCCTACAGTATTTTTACATGCTGCAAACCCTGCAGCTCCACCTACCGCTAATGCTGATATACCAACTATAATCTCAATCATCTTTTTCCTCCTTTATTTGTATTATTTGGGTTGGGGTAATGATAAGGTCTAAAGGTA
>JALWKR010000221.1 GCA_027081375.1 Persephonella sp. | reverse complement strand
GTAATAATGGTTATAGTTAGACCTTTCTAGGAGAAAAGATGCTTGACAAAGTTTTTTTAAAGAAAAAGCTAGAAGAGTTCTATTTAGAGGATATTGGATACAAAGATATTACTACAGACAACCTTCCTTTTGATAAAGAAGTAGAAGCATCTATTGTTGCAAAGGAAGAAGGAATTATTGCAGGTTTAGAATTTGCAAAAGAGGTTTTTTTATTAGTAGATCAAAATGTTTCTTTTCCGTTTTCTTTAAAAGATGGAACCTACGTTAAAAAAAAGCAGGAAATTCTAAAAATAAAAGGAAGTGCAAAGTCTATTTTAAAAGGAGAAAGACTAGCTCTAAATATTCTTCAAAGGCTTTCAGGAATAGCAACAACAACAAACAGATATGTTGAAAAGATAAAAGACCTAAAGACTCAGCTTCTAGACACTAGAAAAACAACCCCTGGATTTAGAGCTTTTGAAAAGTATGCTGTATCTGTTGGAGGAGGAAAAAACCACAGATTTGCCTTATACGATATGGTGATGATAAAGGATAATCATATCGCTTTAGCAGGAAGTATAAAAACTGCTGTTGCAGAGATAAAAAAGAGAGTTTCTCCTATGGTAAAGATTGAGGTTGAAACATCAAATCTTGAAGAGGTAAAAGAAGCTCTAGAGACAAATGTTGATGTGATTATGCTAGATAATATGAGTATAGAAGAGATGAAAGAAGCTGTAAAAATAATAAATGGTAAAGCTTTAACTGAAGCTTCAGGGAATATAACTCTTGAAAATATAAGAGAAGTTGCATTAACAGGTGTAGATTTCATATCTTCAGGAGCAATTATTCACTCAAGTAAATGGCTTGATATAAGTTTAAGGTTTTAAAAAATGCCTTACAGACTAGTAGAAGCAGTTGTTCCTAAAAGGAAAAAGGAAGAAATAGAGAAACTTTTCCAATCTGAAGGAGTTCTGGATTTTTGGAGAGAGGAAAGCTATGAAGATAAACTTATTTACAAAATCTTAGTTAAAACTGAGTTTTCCCAGAAGCTTATAGATAAACTGCAGAGAAGATTTTCAAAAGATGAACGTTTTAGAATAGTTGTTCTTGATGTTTCAGCAACAGTGCCTTTAGCAGAGGAAAAAGAAGAAAAAAAGAAAAAAACCATAGGAAAACTTAGAGTTAGCAGAGAAGAACTTTACACCCAGATAACATCTTCAGCAGCGCTAAACTACATATATATCAGTATGGTTGTTCTTTCCACTATCATAGCTGCATTTGGCTTAATGACTAACAATACTGCCGTTATCATTGGTGCTATGGTTATAGCACCATTGTTAGGTCCCAATGTAGCAATTGCTTTTGCAACTGTTTTAGGGGATTTAGAGCTTGAAAAGAAAGCTTTTAAGACATTTCTTACAGGAAGTATTATTGCTTACGTATTAGGTACTATCTTTGGCATTATATTTTCTCCATCCCCAGAGATAGAAGAGATTAACAGAAGAATTTATGTATCTTTTGCAGATATTGTTATAGCAATAGCTACAGGAATAGCTGGGGTTTTAGCTTTTACAACAGGTGCTTCACTGAGTTTAGTAGGAGTTATGGTTGCTATTTCTTTACTACCTCCCCTTGTTAACTCAGGACTTCTTTTAGGTGGTGGACATTTTATATATTCCCTTGGAAGTTTTCTTCTTTTCCTTTCAAACTTCGCAAGTTTAAACCTTGCAGGAGTTTTGACATTTACATTTCAGGGAGTAAAGCCAAAAAGCTGGTGGGAAGCCAAAAAAGCAAAAGAGTATAGGAAAAAGTCTATTATTATGTGGAGTTTTCTTTTACTTTTACTTGTGGTTGCTATATATACCCAGCATAAATTTTTAGATAATCCTTAAATAATTTTTCAATGGAGGAAGCATTGAAGAAGTATCTATTCTTACTGAAAACTTTAATAATATCTATCTTCTTCCTCTCCTGTGCCCAAACTTATGACCCATTAACAGGAAAAAAGGTTTATACCCTTCTTCCTCCTGAAAAAGAGATAAAAATAGGAAGAATGTATGTCCCCCTTGCTATAGAGCAAAATGATGGAAGATATCCAGATAAAGAAGTTCAGGAATATATAACAGAAATTGGAGAAAAAATAGCTAAAGTAGTTCCAAGAAAGCTTGATTATAAGTTTTATGTTGTAAACACAAGTGCCATAAATGCTTTTGCTCTCCCAGGAGGATTTATTTTTGTAAATAGAGGACTGCTTCTTACTTTAAATAAAGAAGATGAACTTGCAGGAGTCCTTGCTCACGAACTTGGTCACGTTAATGCAAGACATCATGCTAGATATTTAGAGAAAATGTATGGACTTTCTATTCTCTACAACATAGCTGCAATTTTTGCATATCAAACAAAATATGCTGATGTTCTTCTTCAGTTTGGAAAGATAGGAGCTCAGCTTTTATCTTTAAAATGGAGTAGAGATCAGGAAAAAGAGTCAGATATACTAGGAGTAAGATTTGCTTACGAAGCTGGATACGATCCAAGAGGTTTACTTGATACATTTAAAATATTTGAAAAACTTGGAAAAATAGAAGCTCCAGAATGGATGCTGACTCACCCATTACCAAAAACAAGATATGAATACGTAAAAGAGTTAATATCAAAATATGATTTAAGTAAACCATTGATTGTAGACAGTCCAAAATTTCACTATATAAAAAAGAAACTTGAAAAAACAAAAAAATCTTATGACCTTTATGACAAGGCAATTAAAAAACTTACCCAAAAACCACCTAACAAAGAAGAAGCTTTAAAACTACTAAATAAATCAATAAAACTTTTCCCTAACAATAACGCATCTTTAACAGCTAGAGCTTTAATCTATGCAGATATGGAAGAGTTTAAACTATCAGCAAGAGATGCAGAAAAAGCAGCATCTTTAGACGATATGTATTTCTCCCCTCATTATATAGCTGGATACTC
>JALWKR010000220.1 GCA_027081375.1 Persephonella sp. | reverse complement strand
TTTTTTAACAATATTGAGTATATAGAGTATGAATGTCCTTTCTCAGAAGGAGCATCTTCTATAGAGTATAAAGAAATTTTATCTCAGTTAGAAGAAAAACACCCAGGAACAAAACTTCAGTTTTATACAAACTTTTTGAAAAAAATGTATCCAATACTGAAAGAGCATGAAAAGAAACAGGCAGAGGAGGTATCTCCATGTAAGGTATGCGGAGAGCCTACATTTGGAGATATATGTAGTGTATGCAGGTTAAAAGAAAAAGTAGCTGTAGGAAGTTAAAATAGCTTACCTACAGCTACGTCATAAGTGGCATAGGAGAATATCTCACTCAAGGAAGGGTGAAAGTATATAAATTCGTGTAACTCTTCTGCTGTCATTTGATTTTTAATAGCCAGTTGGATTATATGAATAAGCTCTGAGGCACTGCTACCAACAATAGAAGCACCTATTATTTTTTTGGTTTCTTTTTCAAAAATAAGTCTTACAAAACCTTCCTTTTCATGTTCATCAACAGCTTTATCGTTATACATAAAAGGGAAGTATCCTGTTACAGTTTCTATTCCTTTTTCTTTAGCCTGCTCTTCAGTTAAACCAATATGTCCAACTTCTAAAGCTGTAAATATAGCTGAAGGTATTAGAGAATAATCAACTTTTTTACTATTTCCTGAGATAATGTTATGAACAGCAACTTTTGCCTCATACATAGCAACATGAGCAAGCATTGGAGAGTTTACAACATCTCCGCAGGCATAAATATTATCCATGCTTGTCTGTAAAAACTCATTTGTTTTTATAAATCCCCTTTCATCTTTTTCTATACCTATAGTATCAATATCTGAGTTTGGTTTTCTTCCTACAGATAGAAGAATTTTATCCACTTCTAAAATTTCATCTGTGGAAAGGGAAACATTAATCTTGTTATCTTTTATAGAAAAATCTTTTATTGTTGTTTCTAAATAATACTTTATACCAAGCTGTTTAAACTTCCTCATTAAAAATTTTGAAACTTCCATTGAGATAAATGGAACAGGAAGAAGTCTATCTTTTATCTCAACTATATGAACCTTCGTACCGTATCTACTTGATATATATCCAAGTTCACACCCTGCTACACCACCACCAACTATAAGAAGACTTTCAGGAAGCTCCTTTAGATTATCCATATAGTCTTCCGTTGTAAGAATATACTTTCCATCAGGAACAAGATTACCAATAGCTATTGGTTTTGAGCCTGTAGCTATAAGGATGTATTTACCTTCTATTATCTCCTTTGTTCCATCCTCTTTAGTTATTTCAACCTTATTTTTGTCAATGATCTTTCCTTCACCTTTATAAACAGGAACTTTTTTAGCTTTAAAAAGCTGAGAAATACTTTTCCTCAAAAAAGATATATTTTTCTCTTTCCCTTCCCATGCCTTAGAGTAGTCTATTTGATAATCTGTTATATGTACGCCGTACTCATCTAATATGTTGAGTTTTTCTATATAATGGGCTCCTATCCAGAAGTACTTTGTAGGTACACAGGCTCTATTTAGACAGTTCCCACCTAATTTATCCCTTTCAACAACAGCAATAGATAAACCTTTTCTTAAAGCTGTTAAAGCAGCTTCAAAACCCCCAGGACCTAATCCAAGGATAATTAAATCAAACATTTTATATCTCCATCTATGGAATATTTAATGTGCAGTTTGGCTCATTAGCTTCCTGTATATCTGAAATCCTTGCTGTTAATGAGATATTTCCTATATCAATGGATTTATCATATATTACTTCCTTACCATGGACTGTTATAGTTATATCAAAATCATCAAACCACCTATTTTGGTAAAAACGTAATTTTTCATTTTTTTCAAATAGAGGGAAAGAACACGTTTTTGTTTGACCTGCAGGTATTAAACATGTTGTTTTATACGTTTCTTGTCTTACTGGAATAAAAGGGTTAGTCTTAGGCTTAAACTCTACAGTATAACTAGTTATCTGCACGTCAGAAGGCTGAATATTAGTATTTTCAAGGATTATAGATTTGAAAGTTACTTGAACTATATCTTCTAATGGAATAAAAAAACCAGTACATTCCCCTTGATCGTCATTATCTATCTTTTGTACTAGATCAATAGTCATGTATGAAGGTTCTACATCAGTTACTTCAATGAGAGCTGATATTCCTGTATCAGAGCTTCCTCCAGTTCCACAGGAAAGTAAAAGAGATGAAAAAAACAAGAAGCCTGCTATTTTAAATCTCATTTATCCACTCTCCATTCATATATTTTTTTATTCGTATATTATTTTCGGTGTAATAAAGATTAATAGTTCTTTATTTGTAATATTTACAGATTTATTCTTAAATAACCATCCAAGTAAAGGAATTCTTCTTAATCCTGGAACTCCATACTCAGCAACTTCTTCAGATTTTTCAAGTATTCCACCTATAACAATAGTTGTTCCATCTTTTGCTATAACTTTACTTGTTATTGATTTTGTTGAAATAGGTGGCTGTCCTAAAACAGCTTTTCCAAAATCTGGAAAATCCTGGGTAAGCTCTATGTTCATAATAATATTTCCATCAGGAGTTGTTCTTGGGATTACATTTAGCTTTAAAACAGCCTCTTTAAACTGCACATTTGTTCCGTACTGTGCTGAAGAAGATTGATAAGGAATTTCTATTCCTTGAGATATTTCAGCTCCTTCTCCGTCTATAGTTACAATTTTTGGTCTAGAAAGGAGTTTTGATTTCCCTATCTGTTCTAAAGCTGATAGTTGTAAATCAAGGCTAAAGTCGGGAACTCTAACAAGTCCAATAGAAATAGAAGCTCCTTTTCCAGGGGAAACATTCTGTCCTGGAAAATCAAACATATAATCAGTTAAACTTCCTCCATTGATAGAATATCCTAAACTTCCTACAGAACCAGTTCCTGCAGCTGTCCACTGTATTCCTAAATCTTTTTTGTATCCTGATTCCA
>JALWKR010000219.1:1476-2988 GCA_027081375.1 Persephonella sp. | reverse complement strand
GCTTTATAACAGGTTTTATTCCTACTTTCATAAAAAGATTTACAGAGGCTGCATTTAAACTGTGGACTAGAGCATATCTCAGAGTTACTTCTCCCCTATACCTGTGATCATAATTGGAAGGTATCCATTCTTCTTTTTTCTGAGGATCCCATATAGGAAAAGGTTCATCTTTTACTCGGGTTATCTGGGTATAGCCATTGAGCACAGCTTTGGCATATACAATTGGTTTAAATGCTGAGCCAACCTGTCTTCTTCCCTGTACAGCTCTATTGAACTTAGATTTTTGAAAATCATATCCTCCAACTATAGAAAGAATAGCTCCTGTCTGAGGATCCAGAGAAACTAAAGCTCCTTCCAAATAGGGAACTAAATCAAATTGGTTATTCCTAATATATCTAACATAAACAGGAACTCCTGCGTAAATATGCTTCTTATTTCCTCTATAAAAGAAAAATCCTTCTTTATCCTTTATTTTTATCCATATTTTTCTTCTACCAACCTTTGTTATTAATGCAACATATATTTTCCCTTCTTTAAGCTTATCTACCTTTTGCTTTTCATATATCTTTTTCATCTGCTCAATTTCTTCATCTGACATAGAAGGAAAACCTACTCTTTTTTGAAGTCTTTCAAGATGGTCTTTAATTACCATAGAAGCTGTCATAAGAAGATTTTTATCAATTGTTGTGTATATTTTGTATCCTCCTTTATACAAATCATCTAAAGAAAAATGTTTTTTAAACCATCTTCTAACCATTTCTGCAAAATAATCATTTATCTGGTTTTCCTCTACATTTTTTTCTTCCTTAAATTTTCTTAAAACTATTGGACTGCTCCAGCATCTTTGGGCTGTTTTCTCGTCTATATATCCATCTTCAAGCATCCTTCTTATTACAAGATTTCTCCTTTTTGTTGCCAGTTCTATATTCTTGTAAGGGTCGTATCTACTTGGTGCTTTTGGCAGTGCTGCCAGTGTTGCTCCTTCACATACGTCTATCTGCCATACATGTTTACCAAAGTATGTTTTTGATGCAGCTTCTACTCCATAGGCACCATGTCCTAAATATATCTGGTTTAAATACATTTCTAATATTTTGTCTTTTGAATAAACCTGATTTAGTTTTAATGCAAGAAGCATTTCTTTGAACTTTCTTGAAAAGCTCTTTTCTGGAGTTAGGAAAAGGTTTTTTATCAATTGCTGGGATATTGTGCTTCCTCCTGCAACAATTCTACCTTCTTTTATATCCTGGAGTACTGCTCTAAAAATCCCTGCTATGTCAATTCCAGGATTTTCATAAAAAGTTTTGTCTTCAATTGCTACAAAAGCATTTCTTACATATCTTGGAATTTTATCAATTGTTACATACTGTCTATTTTGTATATAAAACTTTGTTAAAAGCTCTCCATTTCTGTCGTATACGTAAGAAACTTCTGCAGGTTTCCACTTTTCTAAGGCTCTAACATCAGGTAAATTTTTTGAATTTTTTATAACAAAAAGGGTTATAAATACAG
>JALWKR010000219.1:0-1466 GCA_027081375.1 Persephonella sp. | reverse complement strand
ATATTGTAAATAAAAATAGAAATAAAACTGTGTATTTTACGTATTTAAACAACTTTCCTCCGTTCTAAAAATAGATTTTTATAAACTAATAATTTATTTCACCTTTAAAATTTTACGAGAAATTAATCTTATGTGCATCTGAGGATTTTCATTTTCTCTCAAACAGATTATAGTATTTTAAGAAACTAAAACATACATATTTTAAGAGGGTATAAATGGAGTTTGACATAACAAAACTTATTTTTATGATACCTGCCTTGCTTCTTGCTGTTATAGTTCACGAGCTTGGACATGGAATTGTTGCCTATAGGTTAGGGGATCCTACTCCAAAATTAGCTGGAAGGCTTACATTCAATCCTCTTCCTCACATAGACCCCTTTGGGTCAATAATACTTCCTGCAATCTTAATTATTTTTAACTCCCCTATACTATTTGGTTGGGCAAAACCTGTTCCTATTAATCCATTTAATTTTAAAAAGCTAGGTTACAGAAAGGGGATGGCAGTAACATCCCTTGCAGGAGTATCTATGAATATGCTTTTTGCTTTTATATTTGGTTTTCTTTTTCAGATTTTATCAAATCAGGGAGTTCTATCCTCTATAGCATCAGCATTTGGAACAGGTTTTATTAAAAGTGTTATAATGCCTCTTCTTATATTCTTCCAGTATTCTGTAAGTATAAATGTTATCCTTGCAATATTTAATCTTCTTCCTATACCTCCTTTAGATGGCTGGAGATTTTTAACAACTATGTTACCAATTCAGCTAGAACAGAAACTAGAGCCTGTAGAGCAGTATGGAATGATTATCCTTATTGTTCTTCTTATGGTGGGAGTTCTTAACTATATTTTGATACCTCCTTATATTTTTCTCACTAGGTTACTTCTTGGATTTTAGGATAACCTACGCTTTTAATCCTCCTCACTTTAGTGAGGAGATACAAAAGCGGTCGTTTACGAAGTAAACGACAACAAATTACCGTTTAACTATATGTTTTTCAAGTTAAACTTTTACAACTTGCTTTTAATCGTTCATTACCCTATACTATATGTGGTATAAGTAAGAAAAATTTGGAACCAAATGTTAAAAAAGCAAGAACCTGCGTTTATAATTGCAACTACCATATCGTTTTTTCTACAAAATACAGAAGAAAAGTTTTAACTGCTGAAGTTGAATTGAAAAAGAAACTATGGAAAGGGCATTTGTGGAATCCATCGTATTACATAGAAACAATAGGCTCTATAAGTAAGGATGTGATAAAGAAATATATTTAAAATCAAAAGAAGATATGATTGTAGAGTATGTATACAGATTTCGGCTTTATCCAAATAGACAGCAGAAGCACTTTCTAAACATCCAATTCGGACACTACAGATTTGTATATAACAAACTATTGGAAATATCCAAGAAAGAATTTGAAGAACAAGGAATAAAATGGAACTACTATGAATATAAGAAAAAACTACC
>JALWKR010000218.1 GCA_027081375.1 Persephonella sp. | reverse complement strand
AACTAAAGCATTATAAATCTCTTCTGTCTCTGTTAAATCAAGAGTTATCTTTTGATCTATATGCTCAACTTTTTCTTTAAATTTATAATTAACAGGTATAATATTTACTCTCTCTTCTCTTTTGTACGTTGCCCTAAGATTTCTAAGACGATTATCTTTCAGTTGCATTCTAAAGACACTTTCAAGTTCTATATCACATATTAAAAGCTCCTCCTTAAAAGCATCAGCTTTTGCTATGAAGCTCCCATCAGGACCAACAACAATACTGTTTCCATCAAAAACAAGTTCATCCTGCCCACCAACAAGATTAACGTATGCTATAGCAATGTTATTATCCCTAGCCCTAACTTTTAATAAATCTTCTCTCTCTTTAGTTTTCCCAATATGGTAAGGAGAAGCATTTATATTTATAACTAGACTAGCCCCTTCTATAGCTTGAATATTTATAGGGTTTTCTGGATACCATATATCTTCACATATAGATAAACCTATTTTTGTTCCATTTATGTCTAAAATGGAGATTTCATTTCCCCTTTGAAAGTATCTAACTTCATCAAAAACACCATAGTTTGGAAGATGGTTTTTATGATACTTTGCAATAACTTTTCCATCTAATAAAACAGCAGCAGCGTTATATATATCCTTATTTTTATCAACAAATCCAATTATGGAGATAATATTTCTACTATGATTCGCTATTTTTTCTAAGGCTCTCAGGTTAGCTTTTATAAAAGATGTTTTAAATAGTAGGTCTTCAGGGGGATATCCTGTAATAGCCAGTTCAGGAAAGGCTATAATATCACAGTCTTTTGCTTTTGCTTCTTTAATTAAAGATATTATTTTTTCAGTGTTTCCTTCTATATCTCCTACAGTTGAATTTATCTGAGCGAGAGCCAATCTAAGCTTTCTCATTACAGACCTCATCTAGTATGTAAAATTTTTTTACGTTTTTAACGATATTTATTGTAATATTTTATATAGAATATCTAATTATAATAAGGTTTTGTATTGTAATGGAAAATAGTTATATAGGTCGACAGTCTATACTCGATAATAATCTTAACATCTACGGATATGAGATATTCTTTAGGGATAAAAAATTTAACTATTATTCTAATTTTCCTAAAATTTCTGTTGAAGAAACAGCAAGAATAATAATGAATATTCTTACTTACGTAGATTTTAAAGAAATTTTAGGAGATAAAAAAGGATTTATAAAAATATCTCCTGACTTGTTAGAAGGAGAATTCCTTGATGTTCTTCCTCCTGAACAGACAGTTTTTCAGTTAGTAGGAGTAACAGATGTAACTAAATATCTTATATCAAGCTGTGATGATTTAAGGGAGAAAGGGTACGAAATAGCTATATGCACAGGAAATACATATGAAAGGATACTACCTTTATTAGATAGTGTTGATTATATAAAAGTTGATATAACAGATTTTAGCGATGATATAGAGCTAAAAAAAGCAGCTGATACGTTAAAAGAGTTTTTAAATGCTAAGCTAATTGCCTACAAAACGGAGAATGAAAAAGATTTCTTACTGGCAAAAGAGTTAGGCTTTGATCTGTTTCAGGGACACTTTTTTGAAGAACCTAAATTTTACGCAGTAAAGAGTATTAGTTCGTCAAAAGTGTCACTTATACAGCTGTTGAAACTCACTATTAAGGAAGAAGATATAAAGAAAATAGAAGAATTTTTCAAAACTAACCCAGACCTTAGTTACAAACTTCTTAAATATGTTAACTCTCCTTTCTTTTATCTTAGACAAAAGATTTCTTCCATTAGACAGGCAATCTCTATTCTTGGATACAGAAACCTTCAAAAATGGGTTGTTTTAAATCTATTTGCCATAGATGGAGTAAATATAAAACATAATCCAATTCTTGAAAGAGCTATAGTTCGTGGAAAAATGATGGAGTTTCTTACAAAAAAAATAACAGATGATTTTGACAGCTACGATAAATCATATTTAGTTGGAATGCTTTCTTTAATAGGAATAGCTCTAGGAAAAGATACAAAAGAAATTTTAGAGGAGCTAAATGTTTCTGATGATATAAAAAGTGCAATTTTAGAGTATAAAGGAAATCTTGGAAAGCTTCTTAAAAGTATTATAGAACTTGAGTATGAAAAAATAGATGATGCAAAAAAAATCCTAGAAGAGTTGGGATTAACTTTAGAAGATTTACTTAAAGCTGAGGTTGATGCTATATCTTACTATGAGAATTTTATATCAAACATTAACTAAACCTTAATAACATATCCTCCTCTTCTTGGATCTCCTGCTCCTTTAAAATCTCCTGAAACTGCCTGAACCCCTCCAAAGAAGAGGCTCTTTTTTTCAAAAACAACTGTTTCGTAAAGTTCTTCAGCTTTATGAATAACTTCTTTGCTAAATCCTGGTTCAAAAAATACAGTATGATTTTCATAGTGAAGTCTTGGAAGTTCAACAGCTTCCTTTACCTCTTTGTTAAATACAAGAAAATTTAAAATGGTCTGAATTATAGCACTTCTAATTCTGTTACTCCCTGCACTTCCAAGAACAAGCTCAATACTATCTCCTTTCATAACAACTGTTGGAGACATCATAGATGGAAGTCTTACATAAGGGGGGTGTTTAAAGAAACCTTCTGGATTTAAATCTTCTTCTCCAAGCATATTGTTAAGCATTATTCCTGTCTCAGGAATAATAAATCCTGAACCCTCTCCATTCGTTGTAGTCATGCTAACAGCATTTCCCTCTATATCTAAAACAGAGATATGGGTTGTATTTCCCCAAAGATTAACTCTTTTTCCAAAAAAGTTTTTGTATATATCAAAAATGCTATTGTCTTCTAAAATAAGCTCTAAACCTTCTTTATAAAGATTTTTATCTATCTGCTCTCTTCTAAAGACTTGAGTTGTATGCATAGCTTCTATTAGATATGAAACATGTTCTAAAGAACCAAATTTGCTAAGATTAACGTTTTCTAAAAGTTTTAAAGTAAA
>JALWKR010000217.1 GCA_027081375.1 Persephonella sp. | reverse complement strand
GTTCCAAGAGATACTGCATATATAGTGTTATCTTTGCTGTATAGAGAAGAGATTAATCTTGATAAAGATTGTCTAACAAATTCTGTTAAAACTTCAGGGTCGTTAGTTTTAACAATATTATCTGAGAGGGTTTCTATTATTGTGAGCAGGTCTCTAATGGGTATGTTCTCTTTAAGTAAGTTTTGAAGAACTCTGTGGAGGATATTTAAAGGTACCTGATCTGGAACAATCTCTTTTACAATAGGATATTTTTCAGCTAATGCATCAACTAGTTCTTTTGTTTCACCTCTTCCTAGTATTTCATGAGCATGTTTCTTTATAACTTCTGAAAGGTGAGTAATTATTACAGTTGGAATATCTACTACTGTATAACCTAACATCTTTGCTTTATCTTTTAGGTTTTCAGGTATCCAGTAAGCATCTAATCCAAAAGCTGGCTCTTTTGTAGGTTTTCCTTCTATCTTTCCTTTTGTTGAACCTGTATCAATTGCAAGATAGTGGTCTGGAACAATCTCTCCCCTTGCAACTTCAACATCTCTAATAAGTATCCTATACTCTCCAGGTTTAAGCTCAAGATTATCTTTTATATGTATTAGAGGAATGATAATTCCAAGCTCTTTTGTAAGCTGTTTACGAAGGGATTTTATTCTTTTAACAATTTCCCCGCCTTTACTTTCATCTACGTAAGGAATTAGAGCATACCCTATCTCAAAGGTTATAGTTTCTGGCTGTGGTAGAAGCTCTTCAGGGGAGGCTTCCTCTTCTTCTGTAGCTTTAAGTAGTTCTTTTGCTTTTTCTTCTGCTTCCTGTTTTTCTTTTTCTTTTAGCATCTGTTCCATTAGATATGCTGATATCCCTAAAACAGCTGCAAGTAGAAAGAATGGAATAGTTGGCATACCGGGAACTACTCCCATAGCAAAAATAGTTGCTGTAGCCATATAAAGAGCTTTTGGAATAGATGTAAGCTGAGTAAAAATCTCTCTTCCTAAGTTATCCTCTGACACAGCTCTTGTAACCATTAATCCAGCTGCTGTTGATGTAACAAGAGAAGGTATCTGAGACACTAAACCATCTCCAACAGTAAGGAGGGTAAATGTTTTTAAAGCAGACTGCAGATCCATTCCATGCTGAAGGATAGCTATAGCTAAACCACCTATTATGTTTACAATAGCAACAATAATACCTGCTATTGCATCTCCTCTAATAAACTTTGAAGCACCGTCCATTGCCCCGTAAAAGTCAGCTTCTTTAGCTAGCTCCTGTCTTCTTCTTTGAGCTTCCTTTTCATCTATAAGTCCAGCGTTGAGGTCAGCATCAATACTCATCTGTTTTCCAGGGAGAGCATCTAAGGTAAATCTTGCTGCTACTTCTGAAATCCTCTCTGTTCCCTTTGTTATAACTATATAGTTGATAGTAACAAGTATAATAAAAACAATAGCTCCTACTATGTAGTTTCCTCCAACAACAAACTGTCCAAATGCTTTTATAACCTCTCCTGCTGCATCTGGTCCTTCATGTCCATGAAGTAATATTCTTCTTGTTGTGGCAACGTTTAGAGAAAGTCTAAATAAAGTTGCTATTAGCAGAAGAGATGGAAAAGATGAAAGCTGAAGAGGATTTTTTACATAAAGAGTGGTCATAAGTATAACTATTGAAAAGGTAATACTAGCTGTAAGTAAAATGTCTAGTAAAGCAGGAGGAATAGGAAGAACCATAGAAGCTAAGATAGCAATAATAAGAACAATAATCAGTGCGTCAGAGTGTTGATTTATCTTTAAAAAGATATTTTCTAGTGCTTGATTCATTTACTCTCCTGAATATTTGTTATAAGCTTTTAAAGCTTCTTGAATATAGGCTTTTAGTCCTAGCTTATCTGAAGAGGATATAACTTCAGAAATCTGCATATCAAACATATCCCAGTACATTTTAGAAGAAAATGATGTATTAAAAAGTCCTTCAGGTATAGATTTTCTAAACTCTTTTAATATCATTCTAACAAACATAGCTTCAAACTCTTTAGATACTTCTTCAGGTTTCTTTATCTGCTTTATATCTTTTATATCCCAGTAAGGATTTATCTTTAACATTTCTTTCCTCTACATAACAATAATTTTTGCGTGAATTTTTCCTGCGTTTTTTATAGCCTGAATAATTGCTATAAGGTCTCTTGGAGAAACTCCTAAATCATTAAGAGCTTTAACTAAATCCCTTAAAGAAGGTCCAGGAACTTTAAATATTCTCCCATTTTCCTCTTTCACAACTGTTTGAACCTGCTGAGTTTGTACTGTTTGTCCTCCTGATAGTGGAGGAGGCTGAGACACAACAGGTTTCTTAGTTACAGAAACATATATATTCCCATGGGAAACGTATAAAGGAGTATCTATCTTTATATCTCCACTTAGAATAACTGTTCCTGTTCTTTCGTATATTACTATAGTTGGTTCGCTGTCAGATTTTATCTCAAGGTTTAAAACTTTTGATGTAAAAGATACTTTATCGTAGTTTACTGGATACTTTACTTTTATTGTTGTCGCATCTAAAGCTTCTGCTATATTTCCAAATCTTTTGTTTATAACCTCTGCTATTTCAACTGCCTTATCAAAATCAGGATGTTTAAGAGTTAAAATAAGGCTATCCATACTTCTATAATCAAAAGGAAGGTCTCTTTCTATTATTCCACCGTTTACAACTACCCCTGTTGTTGGAAAGTTTTTCTGAACTTTTCCTCCTTTGTTAGACTCAGAGAAGCCTCCACCTGTTGATACTGGTCCCTGTGCAAAGGCATATATCTTTCCATCAGGTCCCCTTAGTGGAGTTCTAATTAACACACCGTTTGATATATCTTTAGCATCTCCTAAAGAAGCTACTGTTACATCAAAGGTCATTCCTGATTTTGCAAAAGGAGGCATTTTTGCAGTAACAATAACAGCTGCTGCGTTTTTTGTTTTTACCTGATTTGGATCTATATATATACCCATTTTCCTAAGCATATTAGCTA
>JALWKR010000216.1 GCA_027081375.1 Persephonella sp. | reverse complement strand
ATACAGCTTAGTGCCTTATTAATGGGAATAGTTTTGCAATGCGGCTCCCAAAACCCTTGCCATATAAAAGAAAAAGCCAAATTTGTTAAAGGAGAAAAAGGCTGGAGTGTGGTAGAGGAATGATAAACCTAAAAGATCTTAATTATGGTGAGCTTGAGAGATGGGTAAGGCAGCAAGGCTGGAAAAAGTTTAGGGCAAAACAGCTTGCCAAATGGATTTATAACAAGAAGGCCGGTTCCTATGATGAAATGACAGACCTTTCTAAAGAAATCAGGAGCTATCTCAAAGAAAATACAAAACTAAATGCCCTTGAATTGATTACTTATGAAGAGTCAAAAGAAGATGGCAGTATAAAATTTTTGTGGAGACTTGAAGACGGACATACGGTAGAAACTGTTTTTATTCCTGAAAAAAATCATTATACCCTTTGTGTATCCACACAGGTTGGTTGTGCTGTAGGTTGCACCTTTTGTTATACAACAAAAGACGGTCTTATCAGAAACCTTACAACAGCAGAAATCATAGACCAGTATATCCAATCCCAGAGATTTGTTGGACTGGATAGAAGAATATCAAATGTAGTTTTTATGGGAATGGGCGAACCCCTTGCAAATTATGATAATGTCAAAAAAGCCGTCCAAATTATGACAGATGACAGGATGCTTGGTCTTTCAAACAGAAAAATAACAATATCTTCCAGTGGGATAATACATCAGATTAAAAGAATGTATGAGGACAAATCATTTCCTCAGGTTAGGCTTGCCGTATCACTAAATGCTGCAGACCAGGAAACAAGAACTAAAATAATGCCTATATCAGAAACAAATACCCTTGAAGACCTTATGAAAACCCTCAACTCATTACCTGTTAAAAATGGATACAGAATAATGCTAGAGTATGTTCTTATAAAAGATATAAATGACAGACCTGAAGATGCCCATAAACTTGCCAGACTAATAGGAAAAAATAAAAAAAGATACAAAGTAAATCTGATACCATTTAATCCCCACCCAGGTTCACCATTTGAAAGACCTGATGAAGAAAGGGTTAATAAATTCCATCAAATACTATGGCAATATAATATCGGTGCATTTGTTAGATGGAGTAAAGGAAAAGATATATCTGCTGCCTGTGGACAGCTTAGAAAGAAAAATATAGAAGGAAAAAAGATAGCTTTTATATCTCCCAAAAGCTTAAAAGCGTAACAAAGGGGCAAAAGCCCCCTTTTATATTAATGATGATGGTCTTTATCTTTTTTACCGGTATAAAGTTCCTCAAATTCTTTTAACAGCTCAATCAATTTCTGTGTATATTTTGAGTCTACATTCTGTTTAACCTTCATTGCATAGAAAGAAAGCTGATGGATAAGCTCTACTTCTTTTAAGTATTTCTGATATTTCCCCTTATCTTTTGGGTCAACAGGCTTTATCCTTTGTGTAAGAAAATACTGCCATAGAATATCCTTAAACTTTTCTGCATGTTCATCTTTGTTAATTATCCATCTAACAAGCTGATTTTTTGAATGGGCATCTGTTTTGCCAGATAATTCCTTAATCTTATTAATTGATTTTTCCATTGTGGCGATATACTCATAAAGTAAAGTAAATCTGGCATCATCATTGTAAATTCCACATGGAATCTGGCAGTGGGCATAAGCATTGGCCGCAAAAAGACCAAAAACAAAACCTAAAGCCATAACAAATTTTTTCATCTTAAAACCTCCCTTTTTATTTTGAGAATAAAGTTTTATTAAGAATGACGTTATAACAAAAATCATAATTGTGGATTTATAAAACAGTGTTTGATTTTTTTGTGCTCCCTCAATTATAATATTCTGTCTAAAATCAAAAACTTACAGGAGAGGTGCGTGCATGAGCTTTTTAGAAGAATACAGGAAACATGTTGAAGAAAGAGCAAAACTTGGAATTCCTCCACTTCCACTTAACAAAAAGCAGGTTGAGGAGCTTGTAGAGCTTCTTCAGCAGGTTCCGATAGTTGAAGAAGAATATCTTATGGACTTATTCCTTAACAGGGTTCCTCCAGGAGTTGATGATGCAGCATTTGTAAAAGCAAAATTCCTTGCTGACATCATTGAAGGTAAGGCAAAATCCCTTGCTATAACACCTGTTCATGCTGTTCAAATACTTGGAACAATGCTTGGTGGTTACAATGTTGAACCACTTGTAAAAGCACTCTCACACAAAGATGAAGAAATTGCAAAAGAAGCTGCAAAAGCTCTTAAAAATATTCTTCTGGTATATGACTACTTTAATGATGTTGTTGAACTTGCAAAAGAAGGAAATAAATATGCACAGGAAGTTTTAGAAAGCTGGGCTAACGCAGAATGGTTCACATCAAAAGAGCCACTTCCAGAAAAAATAACTGTTACAGTTTTCAAAGTCCCAGGGGAGACAAATACAGACGACCTTTCCCCTGCGAGAGAAGCTTCAACAAGAAGTGATATTCCACTCCATGCACTTTCAATGCTTCAGGCAAAAATGCCAGATGCTATACAAAAAATTCAAGAACTTAAGAAAAAAGGCCATCCTGTTGCTTTCGTGGGTGATGTTGTTGGAACAGGTTCTTCAAGAAAATCTGCAACAAACTCCCTTATGTGGTGGATAGGTGAGGATATCCCTTACGTTCCAAACAAAAGAAGAGGTGGTGTTGTAATAGGTGGAGTTATAGCACCTATATTCTTCAACACATGGGAAGACTCTGGTGGACTTCCAATAATCGCCGATGTTTCTAAACTTGAAACAGGAGATGTTATAGATATCTATCCATACGAAGGAAAAATTGTTAAAAATGGTGAAGTTGTTGCTACATTTGAGCTTAAGCCTAATACACTTCCAGATGAAGTTAGAGCAGGCGGAAGAATTCCATTAATCATCGGAAGAAATCTTACAAGAAAAGCAAGAGAAGCCCTTGGAATGCCTGAAGAAAATATCTTTATCAGACCACAGCAGCCACCTGAAAAAGAAGGTGTTGGATATACAC
>JALWKR010000215.1 GCA_027081375.1 Persephonella sp. | reverse complement strand
TTGGAGATAGTGCTTTTGCTCATAAAGGAGGAGTTCACGCTTCAGCAGTCCTTAAAAATCCAAAACTGTATGAGCATATTAATCCTGAGGAAGTAGGAAACAGAAGAAAGATACTTGTGTCAGACTTGGCAGGTAAGTCAAACATCATATACAAAGCTAAAGAACTTGGTATTGAATTAGATGAGAAGGATCCAAGAATAACAGAACTTGTTCAGGAGATTAAAAGATTAGAAAGTATTGGATACCATTTTGAAGCTGCTGAAGCATCTTTAGAACTCCTCATTAGAAAACATCTTGGTCTATTAAAAAAGTACTTTGATTTAGATGCTTACAGAGTTTTAATAGCAAGAAGATATACAGATAAAGAACCTGTGTCTGAAGCTACAGTTAGAATAAAAATAGACAACCACTATGAACATACAGCCTCTTTAGGATATGGTCCTGTTAATGCTTTAGATAGGGCATTAAAGAAAGCCCTTATAGGGATATATCCTTCTTTAGCTGAAGTTGAGCTTATAGATTATAAAGTAAGAATTGTAAATGAAAGTGCAGGAACGGCTGCAAAAATAAGGGTTTTAGTAGAAAGTAGAGATAAAGACAAAAAATGGGGAACAGTTGGAGTTTCTGATAACGTTATAGAAGCTTCATGGCAGGCAGTTGTTGACAGCTTTATATACAAGCTTGTCAAAGACGGCGTTTAATCTTTAAATTATTAACATCTAAGAAAAATCTTTATTTAAAGGCCTTCAAAGGCCTTTTTCTGTTTCAAGGAGGAAAAAGATGAAAAAGATTGGATGGATAGGTCTTGGACATATGGGACTTCCAATGGCAAGAAATCTAAAAAATGCTGGATATGTTGTCCATGTGTGGAATAGAAACATAGAAAAAGCTGAAAAAAGTGGTCTTCCGTATAAAGAGTCCTTGGAAGAATTAGTTAAAGAAAAAGATATCATAATAACAATGTTATTTGATTCAAAATCTGTAGAAGAAGTTTATAAAAAAATTTTTGATGCCTGTGAAAACATTGAAAAAAAAGTTTTTATAGATATGACTACTATCCATCCTGATACAGCAAAGTGGCTTGCTGAAGAAATAATAAAAAGAGGAGGAAGCTTTTTAGAAGCTCCTGTTTTAGGTAGTGTTATTCCTGCAGAGAAGGGAGAACTTACAATAGTTGTAAGTGGTGATGAAGATGTTTATGAAGCTCATCTTGATATATTTCAGGTTCTTGGAAAAGCTATTTTCTATATGGGTAACTACGGTGTCGCTTCAACAATGAAACTTATAAATAATACAGTTTTAGGTGGTTTTATGGCTATTCTTGCTGAAGCTTTTGGTTTTGCTAAAAAGGCAGGGATAGATCCTAAACTTGCTCTAGATGTTTTAGCAAATGGAGCTGGACAGTCCCTTGTTTTAAATGCAAAAAAAGAAAAACTTCTTAAGGAAGATTACTCTACCCACTTTTCAGTAGATCTTATACACAAAGACCTTACGTATGCTTTAGACCTTGCACAGAGAAAAAAATATCCTATCATCTTGACTGCAAATACTAGAGAGTTATTTAACTCAGCTAGAGCTTATGGTCTATCTGATAAAGATTTTTGTGCTGTTTTAGAAGTATTTAAAAAACTTTCAAACATGTAAGTGTCTAGATTTATTAATATTTTTCTCGTAAACTATTTATTAACGGTATAATAAAACATGGGCTTTCTATATGATAGATTTTGAAGAATATGTTGATTTATCTAAATTTTCAACTATAAGAATTGGAGGGAAAGCTAAGAGAGTATACTTCCCAAAAAATATAGAAGAAGTTCAGTATTTAATTAAAAAGTCCTTAGATGAAGATAAAAAGTATGTTCCAATAGGTGTTGGAAGCAATCTTATATTCAAAGATGGAGTGTTGGACTATATATTTATATCAACAAAAAATCTTAAAGGCTTTTCTTTTGAGGAAAAAGGAGAACATATAAAACTATTCTTAGAAGCAGGGGTAAGTTTTAAAACAGTTTTAGAGTTTGTAAAAAAGTACAATCTTGAAGGGTTTGAAAACCTGTCAGGTATACCTGCATCTATTGGCGGTGCAGTAGCCATGAATGCTGGAGCTTTTGGAACCGAAATATTTGATATATTAGAAGAAGTTACATGGATTGATAATCAAGGAAGCATTTTAAAATCTAAAAAAGAAGAGATTAATCACAGTTATAGATACACTTCTTTTCAAAAAGAAGGATTTGTATATTCCGCAACTATTATTTTGAAAAAATCAGACAAAGATATATCAAAAATAATAAAAGAGCACCTTATAGAAAGGAATAAAAAGCAGCCTTTAAACCTTCCAACAAGTGGCTCTACGTATAAAAATCCCAAAGAGGCTCCTGCAGGTTATCTTCTTGAAAAAGCAGGCTTCAAAGGTAAGAAAGTGGGGGATGTAGGATTTTCGGAGAAACATGCAAATTTCTTGGTTAACTATGGAAATGGAACTTTCTCTCAGTTAATAAATCTATTACAAAATGCCGAAAATACAGTTGAAACACTGTTTGGAATTAATCTTGAGAGGGAAATAAAGATTGTCCAGTAAATTAAAAGTAGTGTTATTATATGGAGGAAATTCTTCAGAAAGAGAAATTTCCATAAAAAGCGGTAGATCTGTTGAAAAAGCTTTAAAAAAGTTAGGTTATAGATTTTTATCTCTAGATCCTATAGAAAAAGAAAAGTTCATAAAAAAACTTATATCTTTTAACCCTGATGTTGTTTTTATAACTCTTCATGGAAAAGGTGGAGAAGACGGAACTATTCAGGGAGTTTTAGATTTTTTAGGATATAAATATACAGGTTCACCATTAAAAGCAAGTGCCATAGCTATAGATAAAGCTATAACAAAGGATATTGTGAAAAATTACGGAGTAACTGTTCCTGATAGCATAACAGTTTTTTCAAAAGAAGAAGCTCTATCTTTATCTGTAGATTTTCCAAAAGTAGTAAAAGTCGCCACAGAAGGTTCATCTATAGGAGTTTTTATTGTAAGTAATTTAGAAGAATATAAAAAAGCTGTAGAAGAAGCTTTTAAAATCGGAGATAAGGTACTGATAGAAGAATTTATAGAAGGTAGAGAGTTAACAGTAGGAATACTAAATGGAAATCCTCTAGATATTATTGAGATAAAAGTGGAAAAAGGATTTTATGATTATAAAAATAAGTATTTTTCAGACCAAACTCAGTATATTTGCCCTGCAGATATAGATAAAAAACTGTACAAAAAAATACAGGAAGATGCTTTAACTGTGTATAAAGTACTAGGATGTAAAGGTGCTGCAAGGGTAGACTTTTTACTTAAAGAAAATATTCCTTACTTTTTAGAAATAAATACAATTCCTGGTTTGACAGACCACAGCCTTTTACCTAAAGCAGCAGCTTACAGAGGAATATCTTTTGAAAAACTTGTAGAGGAAATGATAAAAGATGCAGTTAGATAAGGTAAATAAAAAATTAAAAATAGTTCTTTTTACAGCATGGCTTGTATTTTGTGCTATTTTCGGATATTTTGCTCCTACCATTCCTTTTATTAAAGAAATTTTTACCATTAAAAAAGTAAATGTTATAGGAACTGATAAATTTACAAAGGAAGATATTGAAAAAGTTTTTTCTAAAGAAAACTGGTTTTTTTTAAATACTGATAGAGTTAAGGAGGAGCTAAAGAAATACTCTTTTGTTAAGGAAGTAAAGATTGATAGATATTTTGTTGGAAATATTAATGTAACGGTTCTTGAAAGAAAACCTTTTGCTTATTTAATATATAAAGGAAAAAAGCTATTAATAGATGAAGATGGTTATCCACTAGATCAAAAATATTTCAGTACAAAAAAATACAAAAATATACCTGTAATCGTTTATAATGATAAATCATTAAAAAATGATAAATTCCCTAAGGTTAAAAAAATTTTTGAAACTTTTGAGAATTTGAAATTCAAGAAATATGTTATTAACAAAAGTCAGATAGCATGCATTTTAAACTCAGGAAATATTTTAATGTTTAGCATGTTTAATCTAGACGAAAATTTGGAGAAAGCAAAGATATTTTTAGAAAATAAAAATATCAAGGACTTTAAGTATGTAGATTTTAGTTTTGACTCTATGGTTGTGACAAGGAGATAAGGATGGGAAGAGAAAGGGCTATCGTAGCTATTGATATAGGAACATCAAAGACCACTGTTCTAGTTGGAGATGTAGATAATATAGATAACCTTTATATTGTTGGTTTTGGGGAAGCAAAAACAAAAGGTATGGAAAAAGGGATTATAGTAAAGTCTCAGGATGTTGTTCGCTCTATAAAAGAAGCTGTAGACATGGCTGAATCAACAACAGGTTCTAAAATAAGCAGTGCTGTTATTAATATAGGTGGATACAATCTCGAATGCATTAATGTTGAAGAAGAGATTGTGTTTGACCATCCTAAAAAATCTATCACAAAGTCTGATACAGAAGAACTTCTTACAAAAATAACATCCAAATTACAAAATGAGGATTATGAAATAATTCATGTATTACCAAAAAAGTATATCTTAGATGAAGAATATGAAGTTCTTGATCCAATAGGTCTTTACGGTTCAAAACTGAGAGGTAAATTTCATATTGTTTTAAGTAAAACAAATAGTTACATGAATTTAAAAAAGGTTGTAGAAGCTGCAGGAATTAGGGTTATAGATATTATCGCAAATCCAATAGCTTCTTCTGATGCTGTTTTATACTCAGAAGAAGAAGAAATGGGAGTTGCAGTTTTAGATATAGGAGCAGGAACAACAGATTTAGCTGTTTACAATGAAGGAAGTATTGAGTATATAAAAGCTTTTCCTGTAGCTGGAAACCATATAACAATGGATATAGCCCACAGATTTAAATTATCAAAAGAAGAAGCAGAAGAATTGAAAAAAGCATATGGCACAGCTCTTGTGGAACAGACAGAAGAAACTATTATAGAACTTCATTCAAGAGGTAGTGAGGAACCAATTTTGATAAACAGTCTAGAACTTGCTGATACTATAGAAGCTAGACTTTCAGAAATATATGAGTTAGTAAAAAATGAGCTTGAGGAAATGGGATTTTTTAATAAAATAAACGGTGGTATAGTATTGACTGGTGGAGTTGCAAATACAATCTTTGCAAAGGAACTAGCAGAAAAGGTTTTTAATAAGGATGTAAGAATAGGAAAACCTAAAGACTTTAAGGGATTTGCTGAAAAGATAGCTTATCCTGAATATGCTACATCTATAGGAATGCTTTTATTTAAGAAAAGTAAGCTTGAAAGTAATATAAACTTAAAAGTTGACCATGCTGAAACAACAAGTATATTTGAAGTAATAACAAATATATTAGAAAGGTTTAAAAAGCTCTTTTAAGTGGTATAGGAGGATGTTATGGAAAATTTTAATTATGAAGCAGAAAACCCATCAAAAATAAAAGTGTTTGGAGTTGGCGGCGGTGGAAGTAATGCCGTTGCTAGAATGTATCAAGAAGGGCTTCAAAATGTAGAACTTTTTATTGTAAATACAGATTTACAACATTTAGAATCTCTTCCTGTACCAAATAAAATCCATATAGGAGAAAATGTTACAAGGGGTTTAGGTGCAGGTTCTAAGCCAGAAGTTGGAGAAGAAGCTGCAAAGGAAAGCATAAATGTCATAAAAGAGAGAATGGAAGGTGCAGATATGGTTTTTATTGCAGCTGGGCTTGGTGGAGGTACTGGAACAGGAGCAGCTCCAGTGCTGGCTCAGGCTGCAAAAGAGATGGGAATACTTACAATAGCTGTTGTAACAAAACCTTTTGATTTTGAAGGACCAAGGAGAGCAAAAATAGCTGAGGAAGGTCTTTTAAGATTAAAAGACGTGGTAGATACATATATTGTTATTCATAACCAAAAGCTTGCTCAGATTGCAGGAAAAAGATTTACTTTCAAAGAAGCTTTTAAACTTGTTGATGATATCTTATATAAAGCAGTGAGAGGTATTACAGACCTTATTCTTGTTCCTGGTCTTGTAAACGTTGACTTTGCTGATGTTCGTACAATTATGGAAAATGGTGGAAAAGCGTTAATTGGTGTAGGAAGTGGAAAAGGAGAAAGTAAAATAGAAGAAGCTGTTATGTCAGCAACAACATCTCCTCTTTTAGAAGGAACATCTATAAAAGGAGCAAGAAGACTTTTAGTAAACGTAGAGGTAAGTCCAGATATTTCCTATACAGATGTTGATGAAGCTATTGCTATGATAAGGGAAAGTGCCCATGAAGATGCTCATATAATATTTGGAGCAGCGTTAAATGAATCTTTAGAAGATGAGATAAAAATAACTGTTGTTGCTACAGACTTTGAAGACCACAGTTTAAAATCAAAAACAGATGTTATTCCAAAGAGTGAACCAGAGAAAAAACAACCGCCAATAAAAACAATTCACTCTAAAATCTCTCATAAACCTTCTAGTATATCTAATCCGCCTCAAGAAAAATTAGAGGAAAAAGAGCAACCGCCAGTGAAGGAAACAAAAATGGATCCTTATGATATTCCTGCTTACATTAGAAAAAGAAAAGAAGGTGGCACTAGTTGAATATAAACCATCACGAAGTAATAAATGAAAAAAGAGCAAAGGCCAATCCAGGAATTGGATTGGCAACAATTATTACTTTTTCAAGATTAATCATTGTCCCTTTTCTTATTTTTACTATTCTTAATGAGTATTATATAATTTCGGCAGCGTTAGTTTTACTTGCAATCTTATCTGACTGGTTAGATGGGATAATTGCAAGAAAATCAAATAATGTTACAAAACATGGAGAACTTTTAGACCCAGCTGTTGATAAAATATTTACTATCTCTGTACTTGTAGCATTTGTTGAGAAAGCGTATATATCCACTTATCTAGTGTTTCTAATAGTTGCAAGGGAAATGCTTGTAACATGGATGAGAAGTGTTCTTGTTAATAAAAGAGTTGTTGTTCCTGCTTCTTATTTAGGTAAAGTAAAAACAACTATTCAGCTAATTGCAATTTTGCTTCTTTCTTTAAAACAGATTTTTCTTGGAAATATTGCTCTTATCCTCTCAATCATAGTAGCCTATATATCAGCATATGATTACTTAAAGATTTTTATTAAGGAAAGGGGATGGAGCTTATAACTTTTAAAATTTTATATCTAACATTGACTTATCTAATAGCATCAATACCTTTTGGCTACATTATAGGTAAATTTTTCGGTAAAGATGTAACGAAGGAAGGAAGTGGGAATATAGGAGCTACCAATGTAGCCCGTACTCTAGGAAAAAAAGCAGGTGCATTAGTTTTAATACTTGATATGCTAAAAGGTTTTATCCCTGTTTTTTATGCAAAAAAACTTTTCTTTTTTGATCCAAAATTTATTGCTATTGTAGCTTTAGTTGCAGTTATTGGCCATTGCTTTTCTGTTTTTATGAAGTTTAAAGGTGGAAAGGGAGTAGCAACAGGTATAGGAGTTTTACTTGCTCTATCCCCTAAAGTTGCCTCTTTAGTTATTATGATGTGGCTTGGAACATTTTTAGTTTCTGGATATGTATCTCTTGCTTCTATTTTAGCAGCTTCATTGTCATGGGTTTTTTATTTTTTCCTAGAAGGAGAGTTTTATACGACGTTAGCTATACTTATAGCCTCTTTGATTATTGTCATAAAACACTCATCTAATATTGAAAGACTTTTAAAAGGAACTGAAAGTAGATTTATTCACAAGTGAGGTAATCATGCTAGCAAAGAGAATTATTCCCTGTTTAGATGTAAATAAAGGAAGAGTTGTTAAAGGAGTTAACTTTGTTAACCTAGTTGATGCAGGTGACCCTGTTGAAGCAGCAAAAGCTTACGATGAAGCAGGAGCAGATGAACTTGTTTTTCTCGATATAACTGCTTCTGCAGAAGACAGGGATATTATCCTTGATGTAGTGAAAGAGACAGCTGAAACAGTTTTTATGCCTCTAACTGTTGGTGGTGGCGTTAGAACGCTAGAAGATATAAGAAAGCTTCTTGAAAGTGGTGCTGATAAAGTTTCAATAAATACAGCGGCAGTTAAAGAGCCAATTCTTGTAGAAGAGGCAGCAAAAAGATTTGGCTCTTCAACTATAGTTGTTGCGATAGATGCAAAGCAGGTTGGAGAGAATAGATGGGAAGTGTATATACACGGAGGTAGAACACCAACAGGCAAAGATGCTGTAGAATGGGCTAAAGCTGTTGAAGATTTAGGAGCTGGGGAGATATTACTTACTTCTATGGATAAAGATGGAACAAAAAGTGGCTATGATATACCTTTAACAAGAGCAATTAGTGAAGCAGTTTCTATTCCTGTTATTGCATCAGGAGGAGCAGGATCTAAAGAACATTTTTATGAAGCTTTTTCAGAAGGAAAAGCAGATGCAGCTTTAGCAGCATCATTATTCCACTTTAAAGAGCTTACAATTCAGGAAGTAAAACAGTTTTTAAAAGAAAAAAATATTCCTGTAAGGATATAAAATGCCTTATTCAAAACTGAAAAATCTTTATGTAGAAAAAATAATTGAAGATATTATCTTCACTGGAAAAGTTTTATATCAAGAAGGTCTTGTTAACTCCCATGCAGGAAATATCAGTGTTAGATTTGAAAATAGTATTTACATAACAAAAACAGGAGCTATGCTTGGATATTTAACTCCAAATGATATTGTGGAAGTTCCTGTTGTTGGAACTTCTCCTAACGATGAAATTGCTTCCAGTGAACTAATTGTTCACAGGGAAATATACAAAAAAACAGAACATAAAGCTATAATTCATGCCCATCCTATTCATGCTGTTTCATTAACATTTTTTTTAGAAGATACTTTTATTCCTATAGATAATGAAGGAAAGCTCTTTGTAAAAGAAGTTCCTATTATAGAAGTTGAGAATGCCAGTGGTTCAAAAGAACTGGCAGATAAACTATCAAATAAATTTAAAAGTACAGGAAGAAATATTATTCTTATAAAAAAACACGGCTCTTTTGTTGCACACAAAGATTTAAACTATGCATTAAAGCTGACTTCTGACCTTGAATTCTGTGCTAAAGTGTATTATTTAGTTAATCAAATTAAACCTCTGGAGAAATAAAATGCTATCAATAGATATAGATAGAGCTTTATCTTTAGCAACAGATAAAGAAATTTTTCCTGTAATAGACAAAGTTTTAAATGGAGAAAGATTATCTTTTGAAGATGGTGTAAAACTGTTTAGAACAAACGATTTACTAACTCTTGGAACCCTTGCAAACTATGTTACAGAGAAGAAAAATGGAAAATATGCTTATTTTGTTATAAATAGACAGATAAATCCTACAAATGTATGCTCTCTTGACTGTAAATTTTGTGCATTTGCAACAATGGACAAAAATGACCCAAAAGCTTATGAGATGTCCTATGATGAGATTGTTGAAAAAGCAAGGTATGCTATAAGTCAGGGAGCATCAGAGGTTCATATTGTTGGAGGCCTTCATCCTGACTGGAGCTTTGATGTTTATCTTAATATGATTTCAATTCTTAGAAAAAACTTTCCAAACCTTCATATAAAAGCCTTTACAGCTGTTGAGATAGATTACTTTTCCAAGTTATCAGGACTTTCCTATGAAGAAGTTTTAACAAAGCTTAAAGAAGCAGGTTTAAACAGTCTTCCTGGTGGAGGGGCAGAAATATTCTCCCCAAGAGTTAGAAGAATAATAGCTCCAACAAAAATAGGATGGAAAAAGTATCTTGAAATCCATAAGCTAGCCCACAAACTTGGTCTACATTCAACAACAACAATGCTTTACGGGCATGTGGAAACTGTAGAAGAGAGAGTTGATCACATGCTAAAAATAAGAGAAGCCCAGGATGAAACAGGAGGTTTTACCTGCTTTATTCCTTTAGCTTATCAGCCTGAGAATAATGAGCTGAATATAACAGATCATACCCACGGTGTAGATGATCTAAAAACTATAGCTGTCTCAAGACTTATGCTAGATAATGTTCCCCATATAAAAGCATACTGGGTTATGATTGGGGAGAAGATAGCACAGGTTGCTTTAAACTTTGGAGCAGATGATATGGACGGAACAGTTATGGAAGAAAAGATAGCCCACTTTGCAGGAGCAAAATCTCCAACCCAGCAGCAGAAGGAAAAGCTAATAAGACTTATAAAAGAAGCTGGAAAGATACCTGTGGAGAGGGATACTCTGTATAATCATATCAGAGTGTATGAATAGTTTTAGCATCAGGAGGATTTTATGCTTGAATATCCAAAGCATTTAGATGAGGTAAAGGTTTATAAACCAGGAAAGCCTATAGAAGAGGTTCAAAGGGAACTTGGTTTAAAAGAAGTTGTCAAACTTGCTTCAAATGAAAATCCTTTTGGATGTTCTCTTTTTGTAAAGAAAGCTATTGAAAAAGAAGCTTTACATATAAACAGATATCCTGATGGTGGTGCTTTTTATTTAAGAGAAGAGTTATCAAAATTTTTAGAAGTTCCAAAAGAGCAGATTATATTTGGAAACGGTTCAAATGAGATTATAGATATGATAGCAAGAGTTTTTCTTGATCCAAATAGTGAAGCTTTAATGTTTGAAGGAAGTTTTGTTGTTTATGAGATTGTATCTAAGATTGCCGGTGCTTCTGTTAAAAAAGTGCCTCTAGAATGTGATTTTTCTAGAAATCTTGAAAATCTTTTAAGGAATATAACTGACAAAACAAAAGTTATTTTTATAGATAACCCTTGTAATCCAACTGGCTTTGCAAACAAAAAGGAAGAGTTTGATGAGTTTATAAAAAATCTACCTGAAAATGTATTACTTGTTCTTGATGAAGCTTACTTTGAATATGCCAAAGGACATGGCGTTCCAGATGGGATAAACTATGTAAATCCTATAAACCCAAATATTCCAAAGAAAAATATAATAGTTCTTAGAACCTTTTCAAAAGCCTATGGGCTTGCAGGTTTAAGAATTGGTTATGGAATAGCATCAAAAAAGATAATAGAGATATTAGAAAAAGTTAGACAACCTTTTAACGTTAATTACTTAGCACAGGTTGCAGCTGTAGAAGCATTAAAAGATCAGGCATTTGTTAAATTTTCTGTTGAGCAGAATGAAGTAGGAAAAGAACAGCTATACGAAGGATTAGAAAGAAAAGGGTACACCTTTGCTCCAACGTATGGAAATTTTATTATGTTTAAGGTAAACGATGCACAGGAAGTTTATAACAATCTCCTTAGAAAAGGAGTTATTGTTAGACCTGCTTTTGGATTTCCTGATTATTTAAGAGTTTCTATAGGTACAAAAGAAGAAAATAAAAAGTTCCTACAGGCTCTAGATACGGTATGTTGATTACTTATTTTGTCCAGTCTTCTATCCTTAATTTTTCTATTTTTGAGAACTCTCTTGTATTATTTGTGACTAAAATAGCATTTAAGGATAGTGCATGAGCTGCTATTTGAAGATCATAAGCTCCAATTATACTACCTTTCTTTTCTAGATAAGCTCTTAGTCTTCCATATTCTTGTGCGGCGTTTAAATCGAAAGGTAAAACCTCAAAAAAATTTATAAATGTTTCTATTGTACTTATAAGTTTTTGACTTTCTTTTTTATATGCTCCATATAAAAGCTCTGATGCTACGACACTTGAAAGAACAATTCTATTTCTATTATCTTTATTAACTAATTTTAATTTCTCTTTTACTGATAAGGGCTTTTCTCTAATTATGAAGCTACATATATTAGTATCAAGCATATAAATCATCAAAAAAACTCCCTTTTTTGAGCTTCAGGCTGTTTCCTATCTTTTAGAAAATCTCCAGTTTGCGTTTTATCAAGTTCTTCTAATAATTCAAACAGGACATCCCATTTTTCTTTTTCTGGAAATATAACTATCTTTTTATCATGTTTTATAATACAAGCTTCTTCTGTATCTAACTGATAACCTTTGGGTAATCTTACAGCTAGAGAGTTTCCACTTTTAAAAATTTTTGTTTTTTTCATAATATATTACCTCAATAATGTATATACTTTAAAGTATATATTATTATGATTACTTTTGAAAGCAACAAGGTTTAGGAATAGAGCATATTATATAGGTTTAAGCAATAAATCTTGATAAGTCTAGGATTTTAGCGAAAAGAAAAGTACAGTAATTTATTAGATAATATCTAAAGGCTGTGCCTTAAGACACAGCCTTTAGATATTTATTTCTTCTCTTCTATCCTTGCTTCATCTGTTTCTGGAGCAGGTTTTTTAACTTCTACAGGGGAAATTTTTACAAAATTATTTATTTCCTCATCAAAGTTTTCAAGTATTTTTCCCGCTATTTCGCTGTCTGTGTATCCTTTATGTTTTGTTACAAGTCTTTTGATTGTTTCTACATCTTCATCATCCATTTCATCTATAAATACGTAGGATGGATTTATATTTCTCTCCATCTCTCCTTCAGGGTCATATACATAGGCA